>JAWXBT010000276.1:0-5301 GCA_034440315.1 bacterium | reverse complement strand
GAGGCCTGCTCAAAAAGTGGTTCTAGGCCACCAATACTAAAGCCATTAGCTTCAAGCATGATTAAAGCATGGCGTTTACTGTTACTGAGGTTTTTTTTAATTATTTCTATTGCTTGCTCACCCGTCATTCCATCTTGAATATGCTTTGCTAAAAGCCTTAATACAGTATCATACAACGCACGAGCATTCGCCAATTTAAGGAATTTATCAAGGCTTATTGAATGAGGGACAATAGCCACTAGCTGCAAAGTTTCGCAGAGGAGACGAACAGTCCTCTGATTCTGAGTCCGAACTGTTCTTTTATCTAGGCCTAAATTCTCTGCATGTTCCTCCTGGCTCAGTCCAGGACTCAAGAGTGAATCAAATAGTATTTCTAGTTGTGTGTTCCAAAGTCCTTCATTAGATTCACTAGGTATCGTCAAGTATGCTCTGTTTGTAATGACCAATCTTAAGAACAGCCTCGTTTGATCCGTGAGCCAAATGGCTTCTGATATCACCTGAAGGGGGTCACGACCAGCCAAAACACTGGGTAGAAACTCTCTTTGAGTTTCAGAAGCGTCCTTGTGATCGGGGAGGAATTTTACGGGCGGATCTCCGGCACCGTCCTGTGAGACATTTTTGTAATTCTCTGGTTCCTGATATTGGTGACGAGCTTCTATCATACGTATTTGATATGTATTATATCAAACTCGGACACAACTCGTAGTTCATAGAACTTGCCTAGTAAATATGTTTGATTCTGTGATGGCTCTTACTCAAATTTCTTGAAAGAAATGCTAAACGTTGTTCCCTTGCCAACTTCAGAGCTAACTTCAATTTTTCCTCGATGTTTATCAGCTTGGTCTCAACAATTTAACGCAACACTCTGTTGAATAACTTCTATTGGTTTCAAATAGCCAAGTATTTTTCTAGGACGGTCGTTGAGTTCTCGTTCTACAGCCTTAATTTCTGCTTCTGTGATAGTACTAAAGTCAGTTCCCTTTGGAAAGTATTGTCTGACTAGTCCATTGGTATTCTCATTTGTCCCTCTCTCCCAAGGTGAGGAGGGATGCGCAAAGTAGACTTGAATATTAGTATCGATAGTAAATTGTTTGTGCTGGCTCATCTCTTTGCCTTGGTCGTAGGTTAAACTACGCGCAAGTTCTTTAGGTAGTTTTCGAAACTCACTAGCAAGTGCTTTTCGTACACTCTGCGCATCTTTGGCAACAAGAGGCACCAAAATAGTGTACCGAGTAACTCGCTCCACCAGCGTTGCCAGAGCGCTTCTTTTATACTTTCCTAGAATTAAGTCTCCCTCCCAGTGGCCAGGAACACTTCTATCTGCAACCTCTTTTGGCCGTTCTTCAATTGAAAGCATTTCACTGATCTTTCCGCGATTTTCACTTTCTTTGTTTCGTTCTTTTGTGCGTCGATATGCTCGCTCCTGCCGCAGTGATTTGAGTAGTGTTTTCTTGAGTTCCCCTCGTGGGAGCACGTAGATGAACTGGTAGATGGCTTCTGCTGAAATACGCATGGTCATGTCTAACGGGTATTCTACCCTGATTCGACTACTTATTTCATTAGGTGACCATTTCTGCTTTAGTTTTCTCAGCACATAGCTGCGAAGTCTTGCTTCAAGCGCCAGTCTTCGTTTTCCAAATCTTCTCGTACGAGCAGTCCGATCGCTTTTCCTTTGAGCTGAAACAGGGCGATACCCTGTTTTGACACTACCACGCTGTATCTCTCTGCTGATGGTGCTGGGTGAGCGCTCTAGCTTTCGAGCTATCGCCCGATATGACTTCTCGCGGGCTAAATCAAGACTGATTTCTTCTCGTTCCCACTCGCTAATTCGTTTGTATTTTCTTTGCATCCAGGTATCTTACCTGTTGCGTTAAATTGTTGAGACCAAGAAATAGTTGTGTAGATCAATGAAAAAAAAGTACTTAAATCGATTACATATTACAGAGGTTAAATTTAGGGAGATTTTGAAGTATTTTTGCGCAGATCAAACGGCAGCACAAGCAGCTGAATTATCGAACGTAAGTAGCAACAGTATCAACGATTTGTTTTACAAATTAAGACTGAGAATTGTCGCTTTGAGTGTCGCAGATACACCAGAATTAGGTGAATTGGAAGTTGATGAGAGCTATTTTGGAGCTCGAAGAGTGCGTGGCAGAAGAGGAAGAGGTGCAGCTGGAAAAACACCTGTTTTTGGAATTCTCAAGCGAGAAGGAAAAGTCTATGTCAGTATTGTTAAGAACTGTAGTCGAGAACAATTACTCCTATAATTCAGGGGAAAGTGTTAGAAGGCTCAACAATGTACTCCGATGGTTGGAGGAGCTATGATGGATTAATTCTCAACGGGTACGATCGTTACCGCGTGCATCATTCCAAAGACGAATTTGCTCGTGGTAAAGCTCATGTTAATGGTATTGAAAGTTTCTGGAGTTATACGAAAAGAAGGCTTGCTAAATTCAACGGCTTGACCGATGATACATTCCACTTGCACTTAAAAGAATCTGAGTTTAGATGGAATTGCAGAAACCAAATGTATCCTAAACTGATTGAAAACTGTAGGAAAAATCCCCTCTAAAGTTGTCTAGACCCTATTTTATATCTAGAAACGATTTTCTCAAATCAAGTGCTCTCTCTAGTTTGTTTGTTGAGAGCTGATCAACTTTAAGGTGAAATGCTGTTTCTAGATCACCTACTTCATCGCAATTTGCAGCATGCACCTTGATATTGAGTGAATGAAGATAATCAACCCATTTCTGAGTTAAAATGTCAAGTGGACAGTGGGCAACGTTGAAATTTCCCATAAGCACTTGAGATGTAGCAATTCTTTGAGCAATACCTACATCCATCCAAGATTGTTTTGAGGAAATAAAAATTCCAGTTTTAACTTTTGGAATCAATTTTTTTGCTGCGATTATCATTGGTTGATTCGATGAAGTGATTTCAACTCGCCCAAGAATGTTATATTTATCGATGAGAGATAGAACGGTTTTGATGAATTCATTATCAAAACCTTTTAGTTCTATTTCATAATTAACTTTGTCACCAAAATTATGAAATATCTCATCAAGGGTAGGTATTTTTTCATCCTTGAATTCGGTGCCGAACCAACTGCCCGCATCTAAAGATTTAATGTAGTCCAAGTCTTTGTTGAATATGAAATCTTCGCCATTATCAGTGTGACCAAGTAAATAATCATGATGCACAACTAACCTCTTGTCTTTTGTAAACTGAACATCAAGTTCAATTGCATCAGCACCTACCTTTATTGCCTCTTGAAATGAAATCAAAGTATTTTCTGGGAAAAACTCATTTTTACCCCGATGGGCAATAATCATAGGTTTGGTCATAGCTTATGTTTCCCTTTTTTTTGTTGAGTATATATGTATGATACACCGCTTCGATATTTAATCATTTTAATGTCATATGAATCAATTAAATTCAAATCAGCTTTAAACAATCGTTATGGCGGATGGTTACGGTTCTAGACTGAAAGAGATAACAGGTAATCATATTCCCAAACCTCTGGTTCAAATAAATGATAAAACTTTGCTAGAGCACTCAATTGACACTTTTTTAGAGGAATCTGACCGATTAATTATTTTTCTTAGCTTTATGTCTCAGTCAATAATTGAATACTTCGGTGTTAATTCTGTCTATGAGTACGAAGTACGGGAACCCCGACTGGAATCATAGGAGAAATTCAAGATACTATAAGATCGAAAAACGTAATAGGAAATGTAGCAATTGTAGAAGGTGATTCAATTAGAGATAATTTTAATGTCTCAAATCTTTATCGATTTCATAAAGAAAAAAAAGCTAACACAACAATCGCAGCTACAAGTAAGTTTCTAACTAATCCGGATAGCTGTCATGGAGTCGAAGTTGATAAAAAAACAGGTGAAATTCTCAGAATCCACGAGCCAAATGATGGCACCGAGAACCCATATCCAATGATAGCAGTAGCGATTCTGTCTCCTTTAGCTGTTCAAACATTTCTTAAGCTGAAGGAAATTGATAAAAGTTGGTCTAAAGAAAGGGGTGCTTGACAGAGGAGAAAAAAAATAAACTTTATTTTAACTTATCACATTCAGCTGAGTTATTAGTTTACGCAGTTGCATTTGGTAAAAAAATAGGTGTAGACATAGAAATAAACAGACCAGTTACTAGAATGAATGAGTTGATATCAAGATTTTTTTCTGAGAAAGAACATAGCCATCTTTTTTCTCTTCCAAAAAATGAAAGAAATACAGAATCCTTATGGCATTGGGTTGCAAAAGAAGCATATCTTAAAGCAAAAGGTGAGGGCATTTCATCAATTGAAGTTCTTCGTAAAAGGGGTGAGTTGGCAATATGTTGCAGGAAAAATGATTCAAAATGTAAAAATTTGCAACTAAACGATTTTCTCCCAAAAATAGGTTATGTTGGATGTGTTGCGTACTATGAGTAATCTTAATTGATGTACAGAATGATTTTAATTGAAAATTTATAAGAATACTTGTAGACAAACTACAAATTCAACCATTTTTCAATTTTTTTAGATGACTCTATTGGATTATGTGGATCGTATAACGCTGCTTTCCATCCTCTTTCTTGTGCGGCAGCAACATGACTGGGAATATTATCCACAAAAAACAGTTCGTTTGGTTCTACACCTGCCTTTAGTTCGGCAATTTCAAAGATTCTATAATCAGGTTTTTGATACCCAACATCACTTGAATCAACAACAGCATTCCAGGATAGCTTAGGGAGCAACTCAGATTGATTAATAGCTGCTAACATTCGAGGTGCCATATTTGTTAGGAGTCCTATTTCATACGAAGTTTTAGCTTTTCGTGCCACATCCCACAGAGGGATTTTTATCAAACCTACTCACAAAATCAGCTAGCATTGAGTAGTCATCAGGAATACTTATGCCGACTGCTAGAGCTAGCTCATCGATAATATCGTCAACATCACAATCGAGGCAAATATATGGTCTATACTTTTCCCAAATCTGATCAAATTTCTTATCCTTCTCAGGAGTTACTCCCAAATCTCGCTTCATCTTTATCCACTTCTCGTCACCTGAAAAGTCAATTAACAATACTCCACCTATATCGAAATAGACAAATTTTTATTTTTCATTAATCAATTTTACCAGGTATATCTATTTTGGTACCCCGCGTCAGCTAAACTTTTCGAGTGATTCAAATATATTTTCCTCATTACTTATATCAGTAAGTTTTAGATTTTTATTTTGTGCAATTTTAAGCTTGTGCTTTTGATTTATATTACTTAAACTTATTCTAGAATTCTCAATAATAT
>JAWXBT010000275.1:0-11025 GCA_034440315.1 bacterium | reverse complement strand
GAGTATTAAGCGACGCAATGTTCGAATTAATTGTAATAGCCATGAATGTTCCTCCTTGAATCCTAAATCAAATGTAAGTCGATCCTTCGACTCACGAGCGAGAATCGCTCAGCACACACTTTTCATCTAGAGTTTTTAACGGAAGAATTGCTAGGAAGCTTTAGTAGAAAAGTAAGAAGAACTTTTATGAAATTAGTAAATTCTAGTATAAACATACGAAACATTTGTACAATAAATGGGGACGGAGCCCAATTAATATAAGAATTAATTGGGCTCCGTCCCCATTTATTGGGCACTATTGATTGGCACTGTTGGTTTGATTATAGTTGTCGGTATCGATTATGGGGTATTCGCCCTATTTCATTGATTGTGTTCAAATAAACTGAGAGTTTTATCATGTCCCGAGTTATTTTTGAGGATGAAAATATGCAGAATAGAGTGTTCGACCATGTATCACAAAGAGGCCATGAGCAGGTTTCTTTCTTTAATTTCCCCGAAGTAGGTCTGAAAGCTATTGTCAGCATTCATGACACTACCTTAGGGCCTGCTCTAGGTGGTTGTCGTATGCGTCCATACACTGATGAAGCTCAAGCTTTGGATGATGTTATAAGACTTTCAGAAGGGATGACTTATAAGAGTTCCCTGGCAGGATTAGATCTCGGTGGTGGTAAATGCGTTCTTATTTGCGATCCTAATAAATCTGAAGGCCGCAGAGAGATGTTTCTAAAATTTGCGCATTGTTTAAATAGATTGAATGGATTTTATATAACTGCTGAAGATATGGGCACATCTGTGGCAGATGTTATGACAATGCGAGAAGTCACTAAGTATGCTGCTGGTTTCGCAAGAGAACAAGGAGGATCGGGTGATCCTTCTCCATGGACTGCCTTGGGTGTTTTCCGCGGAATCTTAGCTGCTACAGAGCGTCGTTATGGATCAAAAGATCTAACTGGTAAAAACATAACTGTTCAAGGTTGTGGACATGTTGGTGTTTATTTAGTTGAACATCTTGTAAAGGCTGGAGCAAAAATCACAGTTTGCGACACTAACAATAAAGCAGTCGATGCAGTGCGTAGTAAATATAATGTTCAAGCTGTATCAACTGATGAGATTTACGATATTGCTGCTAATATTTACGCTCCTTGCGCAATTGGTCAGACAGTAAATCCTGCAACTATTGGTCGTTTAAAATGCGATATCATTGCAGGTGCTGCCAATAATCAACTCTTAGATAACAGCATGTATGCTGAAATTGAGAAGCGTGGAATTGTTTATTGTCCTGACTTTGCAATTAATTCTGGTGGCGTTATTAGTGTTGGTTGTGAATATATTCCGGGTGGCTGGAGCGAATCATGGACAACTAATAAGGTAAACGCAATTTACGATACCATTGCTTTGATCCTTTCTGAAGCAGAGAAGAGAAAGAAGTTCCCAGAAGTTGTAGCTGTTGAGCTTGCTAAAGAGCGCGTTCAAACTGCAAAAGATAAAGGAAACATCTGGTCAGCTAAGCAAAAATAATAGTATCCGTTTAATTTTTGTCCCGACTTTTCGTTATAATCGATTCGGAACAAACTTTAAACGGATATAAACCAGTAGATCTTACAAATTAGAGGAAGCCATAGCTAGAATTAAAAGAGATCTTCCTGAGGCGAGTTTCATTTTGAAATCGTCGTTTGCGCCTCAGGGAGATCAGCCCAAAGCTATTCAGAGTCTTAATCAAAATCTCAAAAATAAAAATCAGTTTCAGACCCTATTGGGTGTTACTGGCTCAGGTAAAACTTTTACCGTAGCAAATATTATTAAAGAGCAAGCTCGACCGACATTAATAATAGCTCCAAATAAAACTTTAGCTGCTCAATTATTTTCCGAATTTAAAAGTTTGTTTCCCGAGAATCAAGTTCACTACTTTGTTAGTTACTACGATTATTATCAGCCAGAAGCATTTATTCCTTCGACCAATACTTACATTGAGAAAGACTCAATGATAAACGAAGAAATTGATAAGATGCGACACAGTGCCACTACGGCTTTGTTGGGATCAAGGGATGTAATTATTGTAGCCAGCGTAAGTTGCATTTATGGAATTGGTGCACCAGAAGAATATTTAAATATGATGTTGCCTTTAAAGAAAGGCCAAATAATGCCTCGAGAAGAGCTTTTGAAACGTCTGGTTTATTTGCAATATGAGAGAACGGAGATAGATTTTAAGCGTGGTAGCTTTAGAGTTAATGGAGAAGTAATCGATATTTTCCCAGCTAATGAAGATGTTAGAGCCATTAGACTAATTTTCTTTGGAGACTTAATCGAAGAGATGAAGTGGATCGATTCGATCACTCATACCACTTTAAAAGAACTAGAAGTTTGTGATGTTTATCCTGCAAGCCACTATGTAGTACCTAGAGATATTGTTCTTAAAGCTATTGAGTCTGTTAAAGTTGAACTGAGAGAACATTTAAAAATTATCCGAAAGGCAAATAAAATACTTGAAGCCGAGAGACTCGAGCAACGTGTACTATATGATATGGAACTTTTAAAAGAAGTTGGATTCTGCTCTGGCATTGAGAATTATTCAAGACATTTAACTACTAGGGTGGCAGGGGAGCCTTCAGCGACTTTAATTGATTATTTTCCAGATGATTATCTATTAGTGATTGATGAAAGCCATGTTACCATTCCGCAAATTAATGGAATGCATAAAGGGGATAGATCGCGAAAGCAAACCCTGGTGGATCACGGATTTAGATTGCCATCGGCTATAGATAATAGACCCTTAAATGATCAGGAATTTTGGGCCCGAGCTGGACAGACAATTTTTGTATCGGCTACTCCCGGTGATTATGAGATCGAAAAAAGTCAGGGTAAGGTTATTGAGCAGTTAATTAGGCCGACAGGTTTATTAGATCCAGAAGTGATTATTAGACCTGCTACTGGACAAGTAGATGATCTTTTGAAAGAGATCAAAGAGACTGTAGCAAAAGGGGATCGTGTTTTAGTTACAACACTTACCAAGAAAATGTCTGAAGATCTCTCGATGTACCTAAGAGAGATTGGAGTAAAGGCAAAGTATCTTCATTCAGATATTGATACTATAGAGCGGGTAGAGATTCTACGTGGACTTAGAAAGGGAGATTTTGATGTTCTAATTGGTATTAATCTTTTACGAGAAGGCTTAGATTTACCAGAGGTAAGTCTTGTGGCGATCTTAGATGGTGATAAGGAGGGATTTTTACGTTCGCGAAGATCTTTAATTCAGACAATGGGCAGGGCTGCTAGAAATGAAAGAGGCCGAGCAATAATATATGCTGATGTAATGACAACTTCTATTAGAGAAGCGGTAGGAGAAACTCAAAGACGACGAGTCAGACAAGAGATTTATAATAAAACTCACGGCATAATTCCAAAAAGTACAACCAGAGAACTTGAGCCTGCATTGGGTGAGTCATTAGATCTAATGGTTGCGGAGAACGTTACGTTAGCTGGTAAAAAAATAGAAATTCCAGTTTTACGTGTCGATCAACAAAAGCTTTTAGAGCATTTAAGAAGGGAAATGTCATCCGCAGCGCAAAAGCGAGAATTTGAAAAAGCCGCTGAAATTAGAGATGTTTTGATTGAGATCCAGAAGGAATTATTGAAGTAATCCATTGGTTGACTGATACCATGCGATTGATCTAAAATGATATTCTCAAAAAATCGCGATCTCGCATGTTCTTTCAAATATAAAAATAATAGTAAAATTTTTTAATCCGCTTGAAAGTTTTAGCACGGAATGAGCTGATACTTTCAAGCGAGATTAGCTAGAACAATGGTTTTAGGTTGCGCTGTGTTAAGTTTCAAAAAATATCGATTTTTAAGGAATTTAGCACAGCGTAACTGTTAGGTAGGAAGGTCCTACTTTTAGATACGCTGTAGGCAATCGAGGAGGGTTCGATGGACTGGCTAAAAGAGTTGGGATCTCATGATCACAAAAGGATCATCGAGGTCCTGCGTAGGATTCACTTCGAGCTCATGAGGAAAGAAGCGAAAGACACTGAGCTCGATTCGCTTTTGAAGAAAGGCGAATTGGACGATCTGATTCTCCAACTGATCACGAACCAACGCTTCGGCGTGTGGCAGATCTTGGAAGAGATCATCGTCGAAGTGCCGAAACTTCGTGCTCTGGTGGCAAGCAAGGACAGGATCCTCTTCCGAGGCGATGTCTCATTGCTGAGCGAAGACGAGTTTACCGTGCTGCTCCGACGGTACTGGCAGAAGAAAACCGACGCGGAAAGCCAACTTCTCTCAGTACTGGTGAGCAACGGCAACAGCTTGGGTGCTGTGATCGGCTCGGAAGAGTGAGAATGGGGTGGGGGACGAAAAGATAGAAGTAAAAGCTTTTCGTCCCCCATGCCTTATTGTTTAAAAGAATTATTTCTAAAGAACATAACGCGCTAATTTGGTTATTGCATTAATTTTTTAATCTAGCTAACTCGCTAAAAAATTTCTTGACAACTGCCACCTTCATGTTATTTTGCTTGAGATGCTGCGGAATATTTCCTGGCATTTATTTGAAAAAAACGTGAAACATACACATAAAAACACTCCGATTATAAAAAAGACTCCTCATGGAGTTTTCTCCGAGATCTGCCCGAAAACACAGATGGTGCAGGATATTTACGGAGCGGATACCGCCCCAAGATCGGATTCGACTTATACAATTGGGTTATTAGTAGATGTTTTGAATGCTCCAAATTTGTGTCTGTTTAATAGGTTATCCTCCCTCCTCTAACTTATTAGCCAGGTGCAATGGGCATCTGGCTAAAAAATAAGGAAAATAAAATGAAAACTTGTTCTGCTCTCAGGCGGAACGTGGTCCTGTGTTATGCACATGCTACGTTTGCGTCGGGTTTTGGGTTTATGGCTCCGACTCTTGTCCTTTATTGGACTAATCACGGGATAAGTGTGCCTGAAGCTTCAATCCTGGAGGGGATGTTTGCATTAGTGCTGGCGACTTTCGCTTTTCCGAATGGCTACTTAGCAGATCGGAAAGGTAGAAAGAAAGCAGTTGTTGTGGGAAGTTTTCTACTTCTTATAGCTTCGGGATTTTATCTTTTTTGCGGAGAATTTTAAGGGGTTTCTTCTCGCTGAAATCATTTTGGCCTTGGGGTTTGCATGTTACCAGGGAGCTCCTCAGATTATTTTGACGGAGTCTTTAAGAGCGGAAAGGATGGATGATTTGATGATTGCGCGAGCAGTTGCAAATCAAAAAGCAATCTCATTTGCAAACTTTATGGTTGGTGCTTTTCTGGGTGGTTTCTTGGCGGAGTATTCGTCAAAACTTCCTTTTTGGGTGGCATTTTGTTTTATGGCTGGAGCATTCTGTGTCTCACGAGTATTTACAGAACCGCCTAAGAAAGAGATAGATTGGGAAATGCCCTGGCATAAGGCTATGATGGAAGTAATCAGATTTTGCTTCGCTCAGAATAAGCGAATCAGAAAATTGATTCTGCTCTCAGCATTAATTTGCGGAGGACTTCAAGCTGGCGTGATTTTGTTTCCGCTTTACTTAAGTCTGTGCGGGCTTAGTTTGGTCCAGATTGGTCTAATCTATGCTTTATACAGTCTGGTTAGTGCGGTTGCGGCTAAATTGGCGCCGGAGATCCATATTCGCAAAGGGGAAACCTTTTGCTTTGTCTGGATGCTGCTTTTGGTAGTGATAGGCTACCTGCTTTTGGGAAGTACTTTGTGGGCCTATGCTTTTCTGTTTGCGGTTTTGCAACAGATTGCAAAGGGGTATGCTGAGTCTGTATTGTCAATCGAGATCGATCGTCAATGCACATCTCAAAATAAAACCTCGGTGCTATCTCTCAAAGCTACTGCAGAGTGGTTGGCACGAAGTATAGTTATCTTGCCAGTCGGTTTTTTGGTTCAGGCTAGCGGACCTCAAGCCACATTTGTAATGCTCGGCGTTGCAGTGGTTTCATTGGAAACGGTATTGCTTGGCAGAAAAGAGACTGCTTGATGACGGGAAAAAAGTTGGGGTGGAGGTAAGAAAGTAAAATTACCTTCACCCCCTTAAGTGATTATTTATTATTTAAGGTTACAAATTCAGCCAGATGTTTTGCATCTAATATTAGTTAAGGTCTTTTGATCATGTCAGAGATTGAATCGAAGCACGTTGCTTTTGATCGGGTTAAAACGCTACCCGAATCACCGGGCGTGTACATAATGAAAGATAAAGATGGCAAGATCATTTATATTGGCAAGGCTAAAAGTTTAAAAGATAGAGTTAGAAGTTATTTTTCCTTTCAAGATACCAGAGCTCAGATTTCTTTTTTGCTAAATAAGTTAATTACTATAGATAGCATTGTTACTGAAAATGAAGAGCAAGCCTTCGTTTTGGAAAGTGATTTAATAAAAAAATATCAACCGAGATATAATATTCGTCTCAAAGATGACAAGGCTTTTCTTTCGGTTAAGATTAATAAAAATGAGGATTGGCCGCGTTTACAATTAGTAAGACGTATAGATAACGACGGCTCTAAATATTTTGGACCATATTCTTCTGGATCCGAATTGCGAGGGGTTATTGATCTTATTAAAACAGTAATACCTTTAAGAACCTGTTCGAATACTGTTTTTCACAATAGGCAACGACCCTGTTTAGAATATGAAATTAAACGGTGTGCCGGGCCGTGTTGTTTAGATGTTGATAAAGCCGAGTACGATAAATGGATCCGCCAAGCCGAGAGGATTCTTGAGGGTAAATCCGCTGAAGTAGCTTTTGAGTTATCAGAGAAGATGGAGAAGGCTTCCGAAGAGATGCGTTTTGAAGAAGCTGCAATTTTTAGGGATCGTTTAGCAGTTCTAGAGAATTTTAAAGCTGGAAAAGATTTAATTTCTTACCAAAGTGAAAACAGAGATATTTTTGGAATTTTTCGAGAGGCGAGTTTGGCAGCTCTTTCTGTAATTCATGTTCGGGATGGTCGAATTGGTGCTAGTAACAATTTTACCCTAGATGAATTAATCGGAAGTAATGAAGAGGTAATTGAAAGTGTAATTTTACAGTATTACGAGGGAG
Organism: bacterium; assembly: GCA_034440315.1. Classification (GTDB taxonomy): domain Bacteria; phylum Bdellovibrionota_C; class UBA2361; order UBA2361; family J135; genus JAWXBT01. The sequence continues at coordinate 3,968 of JAWXBT010000275.1, read as the reverse complement.
CTGAGATTCCTGATGAAATTATTGTACCTTTAGTCTTAGAAAATAGTGAAATGATTTGTAATAAAATAAATCAGAGTCGGAGTACAAATACTCAAATAATTGCAGCAAAGAGAGGAATTCGACGCAGATTGCTAAGCATTGCTGAATTAAATGCTAAGCAGTCTTTTAATGAAAAATTTAACGCGGAAGCTCGCTATAGCGCGACAGCCGAGGAACTTTCCAAATTATTCAAATTATCCCAAGTTCCTCGAAATATTGAATGTGTTGATATTTCAAATATTCAAGGTTCGCATATTGTAGCTGCCATTGTTTCCTTTAAAGATGGCCAGCCAGATAAAAGTTTTTATAGAAAATATAAAATGTCAGTTCAAGGAAAACCGGATGATTTTAAATCTATGCACGAAGTTGTTACGAGGCGTTTAAGACGTGGAATGGAAGAAGATACATTACCAGACTTATTAATTGTCGATGGTGGTATGGGACAATTAAACGCAGCATTAAGAGCAAGAGAAGAGTTAAAAATTAATATTGAAATTATTTCATTAGCAAAGAGGCGACTTTTTGAAAGAGAAAATGCAGAAGATGAAGAAAAACCTGAACGAGTTTTTCTGGCCTATGAAAACGAACCAATTTTACTGCCAAAAGTCAGTCCTGTTACGCAGTTAATGGAAAGAATTCGGGATGAGGCACATAGATTTGTAATTACATTTCACAGAAAATTGAGAGATCGACAATCTCTCGCTGCTAAATCAAAGCCAAGAAAATAAAAAATTAAAGACTCATTTTAAAACTATAAAACTGTCTTTTTGTAGGATCGTTTGTATGATTATTTACGTCATCAAGTGTGGAAAACACCTCTCTTAAGGAATCAAGGCGAGTGTTAAGAGAGGGGTGAATCAATTCGTCACCATGTATATTTGAATATAGATCTGAGTTTGTGAGAAATTCAGTAATTCCATAAGTACTGATTAAAGCCGAAAGAGCCGAAGAAGGAGGGTAGCCTAGTTTGCTTATGGTTGAGAGTGCAAACCTGTCAGCCTCAATCTCTGCCCTGGATCCCTTAGTTTTATTTAGATGGTGGCCAAGTGCTACATGTCCAAATTCATGACTAATTACAAATACAAATTCTCCTTCGGATTTTAACAGACGGATCATGCCCTTTGAGATAAAGATTTCACCATCCCCGACTGAAAAAGCCAAAAGCTTCTCTGTATCAAGTATTGATATAGATAGATTCTCAAAGGTGCCAGCCACCTCAGAATGAGATTTGAACTTCATTAAAAGTGAGGTTAAGTAGTTGTTGTTGTTGATTTTCTTAACTGGCCCGAACTCCCTTCTAATAAAGCTTTTATTCTCGACCACAAGTTCTCTGAGACCTTGTGGTTCAAGGTGGCTGGCACCATTTTGATTGGAACAGGAGGAGAAGAGGAAACAACTAATTAAAAAAAGGAACGAATAGATAGAAGGGGATAAAAATGTGCGTGGCTTTATCAGGTTCAATCGAAGGTTTCCATTAGCTCTATATTTCATAGGGGTGGTATTCGGACAACTTTTAGCTTTTCTATGGGGTTATGGTTCCATTTGGGTATGGTGTTTCCAAGCTTTGTTTTTAAGAAAATCAATTCCGTTTACTTCTTCTATCCTAATTGGTGCCCTCAGTGCACTAATCTTTTTGCCAGCAATTGAATCTTCTCAACCAGAAGAATCGGATGCTCTTCTTGTCAAGGTTATAGAATCACCTCGATTTCGAAGGCCAGGCGAAATTGAAATTTCAATGGAGATTCTAGGAAAGATCATATCAGAAACAATTCAAGAAAAAGAATCTAACCAGTTTAAACTAGAACCTAAATTTAGATCTTTACGGTATGTTTGTAAGGCTGCTGATCTTCCTTGGAAGAATATTAATGGATCAAGAAACGGAGATCTTCTAAGTATTAGAGCTAAGTTCGCTGGATTAGATCCACTTAAAAAAGTTTTAGGATATAAAGCCATGCTTCGTCGCCATGGATTTAGCGGCACATGTAAAATTAGATATGCAAGCAAACCTATAAATCGAGATATTCCACTATGGGATCGAATAAGAGAAAATATCAAAAAATATGTCGAGCGAAAGATAGGTCCTGGTGAAGTTTCTGGATTACCTCTTTCAATGTCTATTGGAACAAAAGATGTTTTAACTCCTAAGACAGAAGAAGCTTTTAAAAAAACAGGACTTGCCCATATTTTAGTTGTTTCTGGATTTCAAGTAACTCTAGTCTATTCTTTTCTCTCTTTTTTCTTTTTTTTAATTGTATCAAGAATTCGATGCCTCGTGCATAGAATTCCAGCAATTTATATTTCCACAGTTTTTTCGTTACTCGGTGTTTATGGATTTATTGCTCTAGTAGGCTTAGACGGACCAGTAGTTAGAGCTGGCATTGCAATTTCAGTTTACTCTTTATCAAAATTATTTGAACGTGGACGAGATCCTTTAAATTCAATAATAAATTCCGCGCTTGTAATATCACTAGTTTCACCTGGTGCATACCTAGAACCAGGAGTTGAGATGAGCTTTGGAGCATTACTAGGTTTATTTTACGGAGATCAAGTTGGGAAAAAGCCGTTTAGTAAATTTCTTTATAGTTCACTTTTTGCATCGACCTTTACATCGATTATATCCTTTATCTGGTTCGGAAGATTTTCTGTGATATCTCTATTTATTAATCCAATATTAGCACCACTATTGTCATTCCTTGGTTGTAAAATGGTTCTATTAGCTCTGTTCATTGTTTCGATCGGTATTGATAGTAAAGCAGTTTTATTAAAAGGACTTTCAAAGATTCTTGAAAAAATTCGAGATTCCATAGTTGAAATTTCAAATTTGGATCTAGTTGTTATTGAAAATATCTATTTAGGTTCCTTTGTTTCGATAGTCTTACTTTTGCTATCAATCTTTCTAATTGTAAAATCATGCAAAGCTACTGGAACTATACCAAACCAATAAACTTTAGGTTTAATGCCTTGATCCATTAACACTGAACATTTAAGAGAAAATTTTAAGATCTTTTCTTTTAGTAGTTCATTTTTAAATACAGTTTTTTTACAAGAATCCCCGAAGCTAAAGCTTACAACTTTTGAATTCGCTTCGCCGTAAATGTTAGGATCTATATTGTCTTCAAAGGCCAGCGGAACAATAATTTCATAATTACCAGCCAATGTTCTTATTTTATGAGCTAGATTTGTAATATATCCAGCTTTAAATTTTTCCGGTCTAGCTAGAATGATAGTATCTCCGTAAGTATTCTGTCTAACTCTACCAACGGTTCTTGTTTGACTTGAAACATTTATTGTAATCGGCTCACTAAATTCATAGAGCGGAACTTTCCAGATTGATACAATTGGTATCGAATTGATAGCTACACGAAAAATTGGCTCTTTAGTTAAGATTTTATCCCAAATTGCTCCATGTGGCGGACCCATTCCAAAAATTGCAAAAACATAATGTGCTGAATAAGACGGAAAGTAGGCAAAATTAAAAGCATTTTTTTCAAGTTTCATTCGACGAGCAGCACTAGCTTTTACTGCATTCGTATCGCCTGTAACTGTTACTAATCCACCTGTAAAATTAGGTTTATTCTTTTCAGAAAGTAAAAAATCAAGACCTTCGTTTATACCATAAAGTGGTCGGATCTGCCCTCTGTCTATCGCAGCATTAAAGCTACCTCCAAGGCGGCTATGAAATAGTTCATAGCGTGGAGCGATAGAAAATAAGTGACAAGCCAGGATTGAAAGTGCTGCCAAGGGAAGTATGTATCTCGAATATGGAATTCGATTTTTTATAAGATTTACGAAAGTAAAGATACCAAAAGCAGCTAACGTGTATATAAAAGGAACAATTGGCAGCGCGTATCGCCAAGACTGTTTCGGAGAAATAGAAAGTGGTAACAACCAAATTATTGTAATCGTAAATATAAAGAGGAGGAAATGAG
>JAWXBT010000274.1:0-2549 GCA_034440315.1 bacterium | reverse complement strand
TTTTAAGTAAACCGAAGGTTTTCATCAGAAAAGTATTCGGAAATTACTTATTGGGATAACTTTAGTTCTTTAAATAACTCACTTTTAAATGTATCCTGTGTCGGATTTCTTCTTTCCAAATGTCTTTTGTGTGTGAGTATTGGATAGTCCTGTATCTCTCTGCCATTTTTGAGTTGTTGTTTGTATTCAAAAATGTAGAGAGGTGAGATTAAGGTTAACTACGAGGATTTTATTAGGGGGCGTTCCGTTCGGATTTAGGTACAGTAAACTAATGTAACTTTACAGTTTTTTATTGTGCCTGTATCCGGAAACAATCTACCTAGCTCATCGAAGCTTCGTCAAGGCACACCGAACTGGTTCCGGATGACATTGATTTGATGAGTGTGTAAAGGACACCTCCCGCATGATGATGATCAGCAACTACTACGCTGGTTTGTGCAAGTGCAGTATCTTCAACTACCAGGGGATGGAAAGGGGGTGAGTCCAATCTCTCAGTGCGACAATGTCCACTGAGGTTGAGGGCCCGCCAAGCTCCATTCCCTGGGTAGCTGGCGAACAACTACGGTAACAGCCCGGGTCCACAAGGAAGCCCTCCCTTGGACCCGGGCACTACCTCATTGAAAAATTGCCCTTAGATAAGTTTAAGAAAATAAAAGGATTTAAACTCACCTCTCAACCATTCAGATTCTATTTTTTCAATTGATTATAATTTTCTACAAAACTAAAAAGTCCCCAGAAAAGCTCTTGATTATTGATTACTCGCGGAACCTTATTTTGACCTCCCAATTTTCCACGACTACGCATCCATTCTTTAAAAGCTCCGGAATTGGCAATTAGAAACTTTGGTGGAGATAGACCAAATTCATTTTTCCTATGAGCAGCGTAATCCTCGTTTCTATCTATTAGTTTTTGATCATAAGTTTTAATAAATTTTGCCAGAATTTCTGTACTAGGGATTTTTGATCCAAACTCAATCACATACTGATGTCCAACGAGTTCAGAACTATTTTTTGGAAAAATTGCTCCAACGGAATATTCACTGATATTTAGGCCGGCTTCGTTAGCAGCAAAGAGAAGAGAGTCGTCGATCTCTTCACCTATAACATGCTCTCCAACAGCAGAAAGCATATAAGATGTTCGACCAGGCATTAATATTCTCGGCGGAGTTACGCTTACAAACCTGACAATGTCACCGATAAAATATGACCAGAGTCCTGCCTGTGTTGTTAATACAACAGCATAATCAAGATCAGCTTCAACATTACCAATCCAATGTCTAGTTGGATTAGAAGATTCCATTTCTGAAGTTGGTATAAATTCAAAAAATATTCCGTTATCTATAATCAGTCGCATTCCTTCGCTGTAACCTCGATCTTGAACAGCTAAAAATCCTTCGCTGGCAGGATAGACTTCTCTAGTTTCGGCGCGACTTCCTTCTAGAATTTCGTCATAAATCTTTTTATATGGCGCAAAGCTCATGCCACCGTGAACTACCATTTCTAGATTTGGGTAGAGGTTTGCAAGCTTACCAGAGCTTTCTGGTTTTATTTGGCGAAGTTTATCTAAAAAGAGCAACATCCAACTTGGTGCTCCATTTAGAGATCTAATGTCAGCTGAGAGGGAACTTTCAGCAAATTTATCGATCATTGTTTCCCAGCTTTTTATTCCGGTGTTGTCTTTAGGAGGATAAGATCTATTCCGTGCCCAGGCTGGCATTAGTTTCATGCAGATTCCCGACATGTCACCACCAATTACGTCATTAGAAAATTGAACTAAATCGGTACTGCCAGATAGAATAAAACTTTTGCCACCCAAGAGTTTGCTTTTTGGACGATTATTAACGTGATGTACTAAAAGATCTACTCCAGCTCGTGTTGTAGTCTTCATGATCTCTTTTGTATATGGAATATATTTTGTAGAGCCTGAGGTGGTACCTGAGCTAAGTGCAAAATAGTTTACTTTACCGGGCCAAGAGCAATTAACAAGATTTGGAAAAGCACTTTTCCAATATGACTCCCACATCTCTTCATACTTTCGAATGGGAACACGTTTTTGATACTCAGCAACTGAAGTTATCTTTATAAAGTCATGATCCCGTCCAAATTTTGTATCAAAGGCTCTAATAAGAAGTTTTCTTAGTTCTCTCTCCTGGGTACGCATTAGAGATTTTCTAGTACTAGATTGATATGCCAATTGGGCAAGTCGAAACTTTGCGAATAGCTTAAGGGCAGGCGTTATATCAAATGCAGTTGTCATTAACTATCAGAGGTAAACCCAAATGAAGAAAAGGTCAATTCGATAGATATAGTAAGTTCAAAAAGAACATTCCGAAAGAAAATATTTTTTGGACTTACGATCCCCCGGAGGGATGATAAATAGATATCCCAACTAAATGTTTTACGTAAACCGAAGGTTTTCATCAGAAAAGTATTCGGAAATTACTTATTGGGATAACTATATAGGTAAAATTAGTAGATCGACTGATAAAGATATCCAGATAATCCTGAGTCAAATTTGGATTTTAAATACAGATAGAGTCAAATATATAG
>JAWXBT010000273.1:0-5076 GCA_034440315.1 bacterium | reverse complement strand
GGTAAGAGGAGTGTGGGAACGACGAGTTTTTCCTTTATAAAAACTATTGAGATAGTTCATACAATTTGAAAGAGTACCCGAGCAGTTTGATCTTATCTCTTCTGCTCGGGTACCATCGCGAAGAAGCACCAAGTGTATGGCAATCCCTTGGTCCACCAAAGAGCCTGGAGGCCCGCATGGTACGAAAGATGAGAGTTTGAAGTTAATGGCACAGGTATCTTTACGACCCTAATGCCACCCTTTACCAGGTTTCTTCAACACGCCCCATCAATATTTTACAAAAATGCGGTCAGAGGTGCTGAAGACCCCTCTGACCGCAATAAAGGTGCCTGTCAGGCACAACAGGTTCCCATTGACGAATCCGTCTTTGGGTAGAAGGGCATCGGTATGCAGATTTTCCAAGTCTACATACCGATGCGGACGGTCCAGCGGTAGCGTTGCTGGACATCGTTGTAAGTCGGCATCCGCAATCACAGTCTTCTCGCGGTCCTGAGACAGAATGTTCGTGCGGAACTTTGACGAAGGGTTCCCTAGGAAAGGGAGGAGCCTATCTACTGGATGGGTTGCTTGATGCCCGGGCGATCTACAGATTTCATGTCATTGATGAACACGATAAATCACGATCGATCCCGGCTTCAATGGTTTCCAGTTGTCAAAATTTTACCCTCCAGGCTTGCACGCGGGGGTGAAATCACGGATGCCGATAAAATTCCCTGTGCTTAAGATTTTTTAAGCATAAAGCAATTTTAGTCGACATCCGCAATATTCACTGCTGAAGCTGAGGTAGGATAAACTTGATAGTACATCTCAAAAAAAGAAAGTAACCTTTTACTCGTCGTTTCCCTATGGCAAAAGAATCTAAAAAATCTATTTCCATAGGGGAAACGATAGAAAACAACTACTGAGATTTAATTATGAAAAAACAGGACTTATTTAAGGCACCATAAATGGAAATTTATAGATATACAAGCAGAAACTCCGAATTTAAAAGAATTTAACAATTTTGCATTCGGGATAGTAATGATTAAGAATTTTTTTGTATTGGAATCCCCTAAGACTCATTCCTAATGCTCCGATTTGACATAAGCCAATTCCGTGACCCCAACCGGAACCAAAAAATTCGATCGAAGTTAAGTCTCCACTTTTATTGATAAAAGTTTTAAATTCAAAAGCTGAAGAAAAGAGAAATGAGTCATGAAAGAATCGTCTTATATCGTACTGATTTTTTAAATGTAATGTGGAAATTTTTGAGTTTATATCTTTGTAATCTACATCAAAAGACAAATATCTACCTGAGAGTCCTCTCTTGCCAGCTCTAAGTTCAAAAACACTCTTTGAATTCGTGATATCAAATTTTTGAGATAAATTCTTTAACATCGTTTCAGAATCTATTTTATATCGCCATCTAAAATACTGGTCTTCAGTATCAACATTGCCTAGATATTTTTTTAGATCTTCAATCTTAACACTTAGATCAGAGCAAAAAGCTTGAGAAGGAGAATTGATCCAAGGGAGAAACTTCTTATCGGTTGTCAAGGATGAAAACTCAAGAAATTCTCCATCAACAATTGGGCTTATTCCACAAGCTTCAAAACCAAAAATATTTTCAGTTGTATCAGTTTGTCCACCACAACTTTTTGAATAATAAGCCGGACAGATAAAATTTTTTGGATTAATTAAATATTCACCGCGACATGCTTTTATAGCTTCAATAACTGTATCGCTTAAATTTTGATTTCCTTGGTATCTTTGACAGCAATCATCATTGCAAATAGTGAAAGGCAGACCTTGGTGTTTATTGCCTAGAAAAACAGAAACCCAAGATCTGGCAGCAACTGCCTGAGCTTTGCCAAATTCTACTGGACAGATAGAGCTCATTTCAGAAGAAATAACAGATACTAGATAATCTTCAAGATTAATTATATTGACAACAATTAACGATTCATTCTGAATAGAAATTTCAAAGGCACCACTAAATATTGCATTAATTTCTTTCTGCCAATGAAAACCTCGGCCAGCTACGAGAGAATTAAAATTAATACCTGAGTTTTTTCTTAAGGATTGGGGGTTAATAGGGGACAAGAAGAGACGTTCTAAATTTTCAGAAATAACTTTTTGAGAATTCCTTATTGATATTTTATTATTTGAAATGGCTACGGTGATTCCATCTCCAGGATTTAAAACTAAATCTTTTGACTCAAAGTTAAGTGAATATGAAGAATCGATCAGATTTAACTGCAAGCTCTTTTTTTGATCTTCAGCTAAGACGATTCCAATTCGAAGTTCCGGTTCGCTATTAGGAGCTGTTATGTTCCTTACTTTTGGTTCATTCATGACAAAAATTACTTTTTCTACCAAGATATACTATACTATTTTATTATTTATTCTCATATGGGATCTTTAAGTCTATGAAATACAAATTACCAACCTTTCCAGACCATATTAGGTCTGGTTTTAAACGGATGTGTCTTGAGATTCCAGTAGATCAAATACCTGCACTTAGAATGGAACTTTTTAATTACATGGGTGAAGTTGAGAAAAAACATTCCCTCTCCCATGTCGTGGATCTTAAACTTGCCAGAACCATAGCTCAAATATGTTGTACTCTATTAGATAAGTACGAGGAATTTTCCAAAAAAAACCGGTGCTTGACGATTGCAGCTGTTAAATATTTCTTATCTGATGGTGATGGAATATCTGATTTTGATTTTGCTTCTGGTCTTTTAGATGATGCCCAGGTTATTAATCATGTACTTGAATCAGTTGATATTGAAAATCTGTTCATAAATATTGAAGTTCATAGAAGCTAAAATTTAGATCAAAAAAATGGAGAGCAAGGTTGCTCTCCATTTGATATAGTCAAAAATACTAAATCAATTAACCCTTGACAGCTTCTGGTGCAGCAGTTGTTTTTCCAAGCCATCTATCGATAAGTTTTTGAAAATGATCGAAAGGATAGGCACCCTTTACGGCCACGCCATTAACAAAAAATCCTGGTGTGCCTTGAATACCATTAGCTTCAGCTAATTTTTTATCAGCTTCGATCTGAGCAATGGTCTCAGCAGATTCCATATCTGTCTTAAATTTTGCAACATCCAAACCTAATTCTTTAGCAGTTGCTTCATAAAACTCTTGGCTTAAAGTTTTTTGATTATCAAACATTTTGTCATGCATTTCCCAAAACTTTCCTTGATTTCCAGCAGCTATACCAGCTTTGGCAGCAGGTAATGCATTCTTATGGAAAGGAAGAGGAAGGTTTTTAAATGCAACTTTAACATCATTTGGATATGCCTTTAGAACTTCCTCCATAGTGGTCTTACCACGTGTACAGAAAGGACATTCAAAGTCAGAGAATTCTATAATTGTTACTTTTGCAGTAGCTGGTCCTTTAACTGGACTCTTACCAATATCCATTTTTACTGGATTTTTGAATTGATCTTCTAACTGACCTTTTTCTCTATCTTCTTGATCTTTTCTTGATTGCTCTTGAAGATTTTTAAAATAGGCTTGAGCGGCTTTTCCAACTGACTCTCGTCCAGCGTCAGTTTGTAAATATTTTTCAAATGCACTTGCTAAATCTGCTTGAGCGATTTCAGCATTTGCATTTAAAGTCAGAAGGGGAAGTAAACACAGCCCCAAAACATATAAAGATATTTTTCTCATTTTTATAATTCCTTAATTATTCCTAAATCTGAATTGTAATAAATCCGGCACATTACCCTGAGCCAGTGAACAGGGACACTAAGATTCAATCGACGAATCAAAGCGAATAATATTCATTAAACTAGTTACTTGGCTGAATCTTTGCAAGGAGAATGATTATATCATGATTGAGCATAAATTAAGACTTTAAAAAGTAAATATTGCCAATACTCACAATTAATAGAACGATGTATTTATATATCAACCTACAAGATTTATCATTTCTTGTGTATTAATATCAATCCGCGTGGCTGATAAGTTCATTGGTCAGGCGATTTAATTAACAGTACGAAGAGGGAAGTTTATGAAATCAAGAGGCTTTTTCTTTTCTCTAATTGCAACTTTATTATTTGGATCATCTTTAATGGCCGCAACAGAAACATCTAAATCAAACAACCAACTCCAATTATCTCTCAATACATCTAAAGGAGAAATTGTTTTGGAGCTCTATCCAGATAAGGCTCCAATTACTTGTGCTAACTTCACAAATTTAGCTCAGCGCGGTTTTTACGATGGATTAACATTTCATCGTGTAATCAATGATTTCATGGTTCAAGGTGGTGATCCTTCAGGCAATGGTTCGGGCGGACCAGGATATAGATTCCAAGATGAGTTTGATTCATCTTTGAAACATAGTAAGCCGGGGATCTTATCAATGGCCAATGCCGGACCTGGAACTAACGGGAGTCAATTTTTCATTACTCATGTACCAACACCTTGGTTGGATGGAAAACATACTATTTTTGGTTCAGTTATCAAAGGCATGGATGTCGTAAACTCGATTGTTCAGGGTGATAAAATTATAAAAGCTAGTATTGTGGGAGATACAACCTCACTTTTTACAACTGATAAGGTTGCTAGCAATTTGAGTAGCTGGAATACTGTACTTGATAAGAGTTTTCCAAAGAAAAACAGCTAGTTACTTTATAAAGTGCCAGCCACCCAAGTTAATGTCTTGAGAGTATTCCAAAGTAGCCCCCCTCCTTTTGAATTGACCGATAAGGTTACTTATCGGTCAATTATGAGAGGGCTTAAACTAGTTCTTCCTCTGGTAAGTTTTTTCAGTAAGACAGCTTAGGTGCTTGCTTGAAAAAACTTCGATTTTGCCGAATTTATTGGGACGAAGTGCTTCATTATTTTGTCTCCCTACCGGAGACTCTAGTGCCGCAAGTACCTCGTTTTAGGTGAAAGAACTTATGGGCCTGTTGCAAAACCCTCTCCTACTGCGAAAAGCGATCTTTGGCCTACGACATTGTCAGTCTTCGAGAGAAACCTTCAACATATCCAGAGGATATGCTTGCGGTTTTCTCTCTCGACTTCCTTGTCTCGGCACAAATCTCACTTTTCTCGTTACGGAGATAGTTTTGCAACAGG
>JAWXBT010000272.1:0-16083 GCA_034440315.1 bacterium | reverse complement strand
CCTGTTGCAAAACTATCTCCGTAACGAGAAAAGTGAGATTTGTGCCGAGACAAGGAAGTCGAGAGAGAAAACCGCAAGCATATCCTCTGGATATGTTGAGGCTTTTCTATCGAAGAATGACGATGTCGCAGGCTAAAGATCGCTTTTCGCAGTAGGAGAGAGTTTTGCAACAGGCCCATTAAGTCCAAATAAAGATTTTCTAAAATTCAGGGCTTACCAGTTACACTCTCGGTGATAGGTAAAGAGGATCACATTACTGAAGATCGCCGTTTTGAAAGAGAATCTGCCTCTCTCGCAAAGAGTGCGAGAAGATCAATTTAATTGTTTTGACAATGTTACGTGGCCCTATTCTTATTAGTCCTTGTCAAACAATCCACAAGTAACCGTCTCTCATTAAAAACAAATAGCCAAACATCATTAACTAGGACATCAAAACCACGTTGATACCTCTTTCGCAAATATGAAGAGACTTTTCCAGTAGCAATCGGTTGACTAAGTTGTAATGTATTTATAAAAACTTCTACGAAATCTCGGATTGTTTTTGTTTTTTTAACTTCTTTTACAAAGTGTGGTTTCTTGTTTGGTTTTTGAAATTTATTTTCTTCAACTTTTGCTATAGGTTTCACTTCTGGTTTCTGAGTTTTTAGAAAAGCACTGTTATCGAGTGCTTCTTTTATAAAATTCGTAAGTGCTTGGCCATGAATAAAAGCTTTGTGCCCTCTTACTATAAGTGTTCCAACAGGCTTACTCTTTCGACTAAATATTTCAAAGCTGCCCATCCGTCCATGCGTTTCACGAGCGAGACTATAAGCAACTTCGTCACGTACAAAACTATAAAGGTTTTTTCCAAAGAGATGATAAACACTTACAAGTCTTTTATAAGGAGAAATTAAAAAATAAAATCCGGAACGGGTACGACAAGAAACTCGATCTCCATCTCTAGCGTATCGAAGAGGGCGTATGATTTCTTCTTCAATTTTTATTGTTTTCGATCTACGAATCGTTGCAACCAAAGCTTTGCTAGCCTCGCTAAGATTATCTTTCATTGTAGGGAATCGTTCAGTCAATCGTTTAGAGTTTGAAGCTAAGCGAGCAAATCTTTGAACCATCTCCATAGGAATTATTATCTCGCCTTCAGGCATTGAGAGAATTAATTCTGGGCCTTCTTTTCCTTGTGCGGATCTTAAGCCATCAACTGATTTAAAAAGTTCATCTGAGGAATGAAGACGATCTCGAGCCGAATCAGGTGTACCTAAATAATAAGGTTTTCGGTAGTTCTGAGGATTTTGAATAAAACATTCTATAAAATATCCACTAAGAACTTTTTTACCTTCTGCTAAATAATACTTTTGAGGAGTTTCACTAGCAAAGAGTTTTTTAAAGATCTTTTCATCTTTAATATCTTCGTTGCCATGAGTAACGGCCCATTCTTTGTAACGACTCTGAATATCGTTAGTTGCAGTCAAAGAGACAAAAAAACCTTTTGCAGTAATACGGTAACTTTCAAGGAAAATTTCTATAGGAATTTTTTTTATGACTGCTTCAATAAATGGCAGAAATAAAATATTCGGAGGAGGTTTTTGAGGTTCAGTTTTTTTAAGAGGAGTTTCGGCTGGAGATGGTGTGGGTTGTTGAGAATCAGAAAGTTCAGAAGCAGAAACAGGTGCCTCAGTTTCTGAAGCACCTGTATTTTCTGCGACTACGTTCTCGGTCATAGTAGTTTACTAAATAAGACCTGCTAATGATTCTAAAGAAGACTGGCCAATATTGAATTTTCCATGATCTTCTGCTTGCTCTTCATTTTCAGTATGCATCTTACGAGATCCGTACTGAGGCATTCCTGATCCTGCTGGAATTAGACGGCCCATGATTACGTTTTCCTTCAATCCGCGGAGTGTGTCCACTTTTCCACATACGGCTGCTTCTGTAAGAACCTTTGTGGTTTCTTGGAAACTTGCTGCAGATATAAAGGAATCAGTTGTAAGAGCTGCCTTAGTAATACCTAGTAGTAAAGGTTCAAAAGTTGCAGGTTGTCTCTTCTCTGCTTGTACCTTTTGATTTGCCTTATGGACTCTAATTCTCTCAATATGATCCCCAACTAAGAAGTCAGTATCACCAGCATCAGCAATGCGAACACGCTTCAACATTTGGCGAACAATTACTTCCATGTGTTTGTCATTAATACGCACACCTTGTAATCGATAGATTTCTTGTACTTCGTTTACTAAGAACGCGGCCAAGGAATGCGCACCTTCGATTCGTAAAATATCATGCGGATTACTTGCACCGTCTGTTAAAGCTTCACCAGCTTTAACTGGATCCCCTGCTTGAACCGCGATGTGTTTATTCTTTGGAGCTAGATACTCAACTGGATCACCATATTCTGGTGTTACAATAAGTCTTCTCTTTCCTCTAAAATCTTCTCCAAAGCTAACAATCCCGTCAACTTCAGTAACTACGCATGGATCCTTTGGTTTTCTTGCTTCGAAAAGCTCAACCACTCTTGGAAGACCACCAGTAATATCTTTAGTCTTAGTAGTTGCGCGCTCTCGTTTAGCAATGGTGTCACCGGCATCGATATCTTGGTTGTGCTCAACGGATACGCGAACACCAACTGGAAGATTATAAACACGAGTTTCACCATTCTCACCGTGAACAACAACACGTGGACGAAGATCTGTGCTCTTATCTTTTGGAGGAACAATTTCGTTTTCTACGAAACCTGTGCGTTCATCGGCACGTTCTTCCATTGTAAGTTCATTAATATCTTGCCACTCAACTCGACCGGCTAAGTCAGAAAGAACTGGAATTGTAAAAGGATCCCATTCAGAAATTAGGGCGCCTGATTCAACCGCTTGACCTTCCTTAACTCTGACGCGAGCACCGTAAACAACTGGATGTCTTTCACGTTCTCTTTGATCGTTAGGATCGATAACAACAACTTCGGCCTTACGGCTCATTACTACCTGTGTGCCATCTTTACGAGAAACTAATTTACATCCCTCAAATTTTACAACACCAGGGAAACGAGCTTCCAAAGATGTCTGCTCGGCTCTACCGGAAACAGCACCACCGATATGGAACGTTCTCATAGTTAACTGTGTACCAGGTTCACCGATTGATTGAGCTGCAATAACTCCAACGGCTTCTCCGATATTTACAAGATGACCACGAGCCAAATCACGGCCGTAACAAAGTGAACAAATACCACGCTCAGATTCACAAGTTAATGCCGAACGAATTACAACTCTGTCTAATCCAGACTCAGTAACAACGTCACATTTCTGTTCATCAATTTCTTCATTACGTCTTACAAGAACTTCATTAGTTATTGGATCACGAATATCTTCTAACGCTACACGTCCTAAAATACGATTTGCTAAAGATTCGATCTCCTCACCACCTTCAGTCAGAGAAGTAACTTCAAGACCTTCAGCAGTTCCGCAATCAATCTCAGAAACAATCACGTCTTGAGATACATCAACTAGACGTCGTGTGAGGTAACCAGAGTTAGCAGTTTTTAAAGCTGTATCTGCAAGACCTTTTCGAGCACCGTGAGTAGATACGAAGTACTGAAGAACTGTTAGTCCTTCACGGAAATTTGCTTTAATTGGGTTTTCAATGATCGATCCGTCTGGCTTAGCCATCAAACCTCTCATTCCAGCTAACTGACGAATCTGTTGACTGGAACCTCGAGCTCCGGAATCGGCCATCATATATACTGAATTGAAAGAAGGACCTTTCTTTGTTTCTCCAGTCTTTTCATTTTTGAATTCTTCAGAGGAGATCACTGCCATCATGTCTTCAGCAATCTTATCAGCAACGTCAGACCAAATATCGATGACTTTATTATATCGTTCACCGGAAGTGATCAGACCTTCTTGATACTGCTTCTCAATCTCATGAGCTTTATCTTCTGATTTTTTAAGAAGTGCAGCCTTAGTATCAGGGATAATCATATCCTTAATAGCAATGGAGGCACCTGAAAGCATAGCGAACTTATAACCAACGTCTTTTAGTTTGTCGGCTAATAGTACAGTTGCTTTGTTACCAGCATCACGAAAAGCTTCATCTATTAATTGACCAATCTCTTTTTTCTTCATGAGGCGGTTAATGCGCTCAAATGGAAGAACCCTAGGAAGATTTTCAAATAGAAGTACTCGACCAACGGTTGTAGGATAAATGACACCTTCAATTCGGCACTTAATTCCAGCCTGAAGTGAAACTTCTTTTGTTTCCCAAGCAAGTCTTACTTCATCGATGTTAGCGAATGTTCTACCCTCACCTTGAGCATATGGTCGCTCTCTAGTCATATAGTATAGACCCAACACAATATCTTGTGATGGAACAATGATCGGCTTTCCGTGAGCAGGACTTAGGATGTTGTTTGTAGACATCATAAGTATGCGTGTCTCAACTTGAGCTTCCACTGAAAGTGGGACGTGAACCGCCATCTGGTCACCGTCAAAGTCAGCGTTGAAAGCTGTACATACTAGTGGGTGAAGTTGAATCGCTTTACCTTCAACTAGAAGCGGTTCAAATGCTTGAATACCCAAACGATGCAGAGTTGGTGCTCTGTTTAGAAGTACTGGATGCTCTTTAATAACTTCATCCAAGATATCCCAAACAACTGGTTTACCCTTTTCAACCATCTTCTTTGCACTCTTGATGGTGGTTACGTATCCACGCTCTTCAAGTTTGTTATAAATAAATGGCTTAAATAATTCGAGTGCCATTTTCTTTGGAAGTCCGCACTGATGAAGTCTTAATTCTGGACCGATAACGATAACGGAACGTCCGGAATAATCCACACGCTTTCCAAGAAGATTCTGTCTGAATCTTCCGGTTTTTCCTTTAAGCATATCGGAAAGAGATTTTAATGGTCTCTTATTTGGACCGGTAATAGTTCTGCCGCGACGACCATTATCAAAAAGAGCATCTACTGCTTCTTGCAACATGCGCTTTTCGTTTCTGATAATAATGTCAGGAGAGCCAAGTTCAATAAGTCTCTTTAGACGATTATTTCTATTAATAACACGTCTATATAAGTCATTTAGATCGCTAGTTGCGAATCTGCCACCATCTAATGGAACAAGCGGTCTTAGATCTGGAGGTATTACTGGAACAGTAGTAAGCACCATCCATTCTGGACGATTCGAACTTAGTAAGAATGACTTAACAACTTTAAGTCTCTTGATAAGTTTCTTTCTTTTAGCTTCTGAAGTTGTATCTTTTAAGGCTGAAGCTAATTCATCATGAAGCTTAGGCAGATCAAGTGCAGTCAACATGGTGCGAACAGTTTCTGCTCCCATACCAGCATCAAATCTAGATCCCCACTTCTCTCTTTGTTGACGGTAATCTTTCTCTGTTAAAAGAGTTCCAAGTTCTAGATCAGATTCACCTGGATTTGTGACAATATAACTTTCAAAATAAAGAATTTTTTCTAGATCGCGTAAGCTAATGTCAATGATCGTTCCAATTCGACTTGGTAAGCTTTTTAGAAACCAGATATGAGCAACTGGACATGCAAGCTCAATGTGTCCCATGCGTTCACGACGCACTTTGGATTGGATAACTTCAACGCCGCATTTTTCGCACACAACACCACGGTGTCTCATGCGCTTATATTTACCGCAGTTACATTCGTAATCTTTAGTTGGACCAAAGATCTTAGCGCAGAATAGTCCGTCGCGTTCAGTCTTAAATGTACGATAGTTAATTGTCTCAGGTTTTGTTACCTCGCCGTGTGACCAGCTTTTGATCTTATCTGGGCTAGCAACAGAAACCTTAAGCGCATTAAACTTCACTGGATTCTTAGGTTTCTCAAAGAGGCTAAATAAATCGTCCATTTTCAATATCCTTGCTAAAAAGTCTGCTAAAAACTATCAGGTCCTTCAACAATTTGAAGGACCTGCCCTGAGTTTATCGAAGGGTCCCTTCGACAGGCTCGGGTTTAACTCACATTCGCAGCTGATGCTGGAGCAATTTGAACTCCTTCCTCTGAATCATCAGAGATGGAATCTTCGTCACTCTTTTCCTCGACAAGCTCCACATCAAGACCCAATGCCATCAACTCCTTCATCATAACATTGAAGGATTCTGGTAGACCTGGTTCGAGAACGTGCTCACCCTTCACAATCGCCTCGTACATTCTGGTTCTACCTTGAACGTCGTCTGACTTAACGGTGAGGAATTCTTGAAGAGTGTATGCTGCGCCGTATGCTTCTAACGCCCAAACTTCCATTTCTCCAAGTCTCTGACCACCGAATTGCGCCTTACCACCAAGAGGTTGCTGTGTAACCAGCGAGTATGGCCCAATCGAGCGTGCATGAATCTTATCGTCGACTAAGTGATCTAATTTCAGCATGTACATGACACCTACTGTCACCTTTTCTGAGAAAGGCTCTCCAGTACGTCCATCAAACAATTCTGATTGTCCATCGATTGATCGACCAGTGTATTTAAGAAGATCTCTAATCTCAGGTTCAGTGGCACTATCAAATACTGGACAAGCCACATGGAATCCACCAGTGAGCTTCCTACCTAGTTTGAAAGTGTCATCATCAGAAAGACCTTTCACCATCTTAACAATGGCCTCTTTCTGATATGCACCACCGATAAATTCTCTCAACTTGGAAGCTACATCTTTCTTCTGCTCGGAAGTTGTACCCATTCGATCTGCACCAGTGCTTGGATCAACCACATGCTCGATCATTTCATAAACCTTACGGCCTACTGAGTAACCAGCCCATCCAAGATGAGTTTCAAGAATCTGACCAACATTCATTCGAGAGGGAACGCCAAGTGGATTTAAAACTATATCAACTGGAGTACCATCTGCTAAATATGGCATATCTTCTTCAGGAACTACCTTAGAAAGAACACCTTTATTACCATGTCGTCCAGCCATCTTGTCGCCAACCTGAATCTTTCTCTTTATGGCGATAAAGACCTTGACCATTTTAATAACACCAGGTGCTAATTCATCACCTTCTTTGAGTCTCTTAATCTTTTCATTAAGAGCGGCTCTCTTGTTATTAATAAGTTGTCCTGTACGAACTACAACTTCATTAACTTTATCTTGGATTTTTTCGTTACCAATCTGGATATCTCTGATGTACTCAAAAGGAGTTTCATCAATGACCTGATTTGTAATTTCAATATCCTTAGCAAGTAATTGTTTTCGCTTATCATCTATAAGTTTAGCTGTTGTGGTTTTTCCAACTAGGAGCTCTTTAATCTGAAGAAGTGCAGCATCGCGCAAGATGTTCATTTCATCTCTCTGATCCTGTTCAACTCTTTCGATTTCACGCTTTTCTAAAGCAAGAGTTCTTTCATCTTTCTCAGTTCCCTTTCTCGAGAAAACTTGAGCTGAGATGATTGTTCCTTCAACACCAGGAGGTAATCTCAAACTAGTATCTCTAACTTCACCTGCTTTTTCACCGAAAATAGCTCGTAAAAGTTTTTCTTCTGGGCTTAATTGAGTTTCACTCTTAGGAGTAATTTTTCCTACCAAGATATCGCCTGGTTGAACTTCAGCTCCAACCATGATGATTCCGGATTCATCAAGATTTTTCAGAGCTTCTTCACCTACGTTTGGAATGTCTCGAGTAATTTCTTCCTTACCAAGTTTAGTATCACGAGCGATACATTCAAATTCTTCAATATGGATTGAGCTGAATATATCTTCTCTAACTAATCTTTCATTTAGAAGGATCGAGTCTTCGAAGTTGTAACCATTCCAAGGCATGAAGGCTACCAACACATTTTGACCAAGAGCCAATTCCGCCATGTCAGTTGAAGGACCGTCACCGATCACTTCATTCGCCTCAACTTTCTCACCAGGAGTTACAATCGGACGCTGATTGATACAAGTATTTTGATTTGTTCTTCTGTATTTAACTAAGTTATAAATATCCACTCCAGTATCCAATGGATCTTCTGTAGTTTCATTTGCTTTGATAACTATTCTGTCAGCATCAACCGATACGATTGTACCAGCTCGCTTTGCTACAACTGTAGCACCAGAGTCTCTAGCAACGTTAGTTTCAATACCTGTTCCAACGATCGGAGCCATTGTCCTTAAGCAAGGAACGGCTTGGCGTTGCATGTTCGATCCCATCAAGGCTCGGTTAGCATCGTCATTTTCAAGGAAAGGAATTAAAGAAGCCGCAACACTCACAAGTTGTTTTGGGCTTACATCCATTCGAGTTACGTCTTCAGAATTAGCCATGACGTAGTCATTGCTTCTTCGAGCAGGAACTGTGGCATCCATGAATTTGCCTTTAGAATCAAGTCTAACTTGACACTGGGCAATTACTTCTCTTTCTTCTTCAAGAGCAGAAAGATAAATAATGTCTTCGGTTGCTTTATGATTATTATCGATAATTCTGTAAGGAGTTTCGATAAATCCAAGATCATTAATTCGAGCATGCGTTGCCAACGAAGAGATCAGTCCGATATTCGGTCCTTCAGGAGTCTCAATTGGACAAATTCTGCCGTAATGAGTTGGATGTACGTCACGTACTTCAAATCCAGCTCTATCTCTAGTTAAACCACCGGGCCCAAGGGCAGATAATCTTCTCTTATGAGTAACTTCAGAGAGAGGATTTGTCTGATCCATAAACTGCGATAACTGAGAAGATCCGAAGAACTCCTTAATAACAGCAGCCACTGATTTATAATTAATAAGATCTTGCGGAACCAGGGTGTCAATATCCTGCATTCCCATTCTCTCTTTAACGGCTCTTTCTAAGCGCACTAGACCGATACGAAATTGATTCTCAATCAATTCGCCAACAGCTCTAACGCGTCTGTTACCTAAATGATCGATATCATCAACCATGTATCGTTGAGGATCGTTAGCACTCTTAAGCTCTAACAAGTAGCGAACAGTTGCCCGTATATCATCTTCAGTAAGAATCGGAGATTCTGGATTTGGGGAATCTTTACCATGGATAATATAAAGTTTGTGATTCAACTTTAATCGTCCAACAGAAGAAAGGTCATATCTTTCATCGTTAAAGAATAAATTCTTAAAGGCTGCTGCGGCAGTCTCTGGACGTGGTGGATCTCCTGGTCGGAGTCTTCTGTAAATTTCTATTAAAGCTTCTTTTGAAGGCAATCCAGCTAATCTGGAATAAAGATCTTCTGTATCCGGATTTAATTTATCCGACATCACAGTTCTCCATAGAGAATCACCGATATGGTTGTCTTCTAAGTAAAGAATCTTAAGTTCATTAATGCCCTTCTCGCGAAGGTAAGTAACAATACCTTTGTTAACGATGTCACCTTTAGCATTAACTTTATCAACGCTAATATCATCACCAGCATTAATTAAAACTTTGAATTTAGCAGAGAAGAATTTCAAATCTTCTTCATTAAGATCCTTTAGCGGCTTAACCAATTGCTCTTGAATCTTATCCCAACCAATAATTACTTCGCCTTTATCAGCAAGAGTTGCGCCACTTCTAGGATGCACAACTTTTAAGTTAGCTTCTATGATGGTATCAGCAATCTTAAGTGTAGCAATTGACTCTGGATCAACATCAACATCTTTGATCTTAGATTCTTTCATGCGACGAACAACCGCACGATTAAACTTGCCACCTTTCTTTACTAAAATACTTCCATCGCTGGCTTTAACTTGCTTGAAAGCTTTTTGACCTTCAAGTTGGCCCGGCATAAAGCGTTTTGTAATCTCGCCATCTTTTTCAAATGTTAAGAAATCGCTCTTATAATAAGTATTAAGAATTTCATCAGAGGACATTCCCAACCCACGCAAAAGAACGGAGGCATGAAGTTTGCGTCGACGATCGATACGGACGTGCAAGATATCTTTAATGTCGAATTCGAAATCCAACCAAGATCCACGATAAGGAATTACTCTTGCTGAATAAAGAAGTTTTCCAGATGGATGGCTCTTACCTTTGTCATTTGAGAAGAAAACACCAGGTGAACGATGGAGTTGGCTCACCACCACTCTTTCAGTTCCATTAACCATGAAAGTTCCTCTTTCTGTCATCAGAGGAATTTCACCAAAGTAAACCGTATCTTCTTTAAGGGCACTCAATGTTTTTGCGCCATTATCAGAAGTTTCCCATAAGACTAATTGAATGGTTACTCTAAGAGGAGCAGCCCAAGTCATGCCTCTATCGCGACATTCATCGACATCATATTTCGGAGTACCGAGTGTATAAGAAACGAATTCCAAGGAGGCATTTCCATTGTAGTCACTAATTGGAAATACAGATTTAAAAACTTTTTGAAGACCATTCTCTTCTCTCTTCTCAGCCTCAACATTGAGCTGTAGAAATCGATCGTATGATTTTTTTTGAACCTCAATTAAGTTAGGAACTTCCGCAACCTCTCCCACTTTTGAGTAATTGCGACGTAAACGAAAACTTGTCTTAATTTGAGATTGTGCTGTCATAAAAGTACTCAGGTAAAGTTAATGCCGAAAAATTTGGGATTGACGATTATCAAATGAGTCGATATCTCTCAGACTCAAAGGGTCAATCCTTTCACTAAAAACTAGAGATCTTTATCAAAAAAATAGCAGACGGTGAAAGAAGAGACATGGCCAACATCAATAGCCAAAATCGACTCCCTCACCTCACTAAAAGAAATTTTTTGATTGTACTTAACGCTCAAAGCCACTCAGCTAACGCATCGATCAGAAACCATTAAAGGATTCAGACCAAACTCTTCTTAATAATCTAGTCAGAGACAACAAACCCAATAATGTTGACTATTTACTATAGACAACACCCTGGTTTGTCAACTCCGGGGGACCGAGCCTTCCATTATACAAAGCTCAATTCAGAGCCTCAAAGTGAAGGTTCAGCTAAAGTCCCTGAGCTTACCTTATGAAAGGAAAAACTCAGGGCTTTTTTATATTACTTAAGAGAAGACTTTGCGCCTACTTCGTCGAATTTCTTCTTCATGGCATCAGCATCAGCCTTGGACAATCCGTCCTTAACTAGCTTTGGAGCACCATCAACTAAATCCTTAGCTTCTTTTAAGCCAAGGCCGGTAATTTCTCTAACTACCTTAATGACCTTAACTTTTTCTGCACCGGCTTCATCAAGATGAACGGCAAATTCAGTTTTCTCTTCAGCAGCAGCGGCACCGCTAGCAGCAGGTCCGGCCATCATGGCAACTGGAGCAGCGGCTGTAACACCAAGCTCTTCTTCAAGCTCTTTAACAAGCTTGGCAGCGTCCATAAGTGACATATTCTTAATAAAACTCTTTACCTCTTCTGATGTCACGCTCATTTTACACACTCCTTAATTAATAAATTCTAAAATTTAAATTGTTCCCTTTTCTCAAGCTCCACCTTTTTTCTCAAGTTCGGTGCGGTAAGCTGCAAGTAGGCGCACAAATTGTGAACCTGGGGCTTGCAACAACTGCACAACTCTTGTTGCAGGTGTCATGAGCAAATTGAGAAGTTTTGCCAAGGTTTCCTCACGGCTAGGCATCTTCGATAGTTGATCGACTTCCTTCTTATCAAGGAAGGCACCATCTAACCAAGCACCTTTAATTTGGAACTTTTCATTTTCCTTTGCAAACTTTGTAAGAACCTTTGCTGGACCAACTAGATCAGTTGTTGAGAAGGTTACAAAATTAGGCCCTGTGAAAAGGTTTGTAATCTTTTCTACATCAGCCTGATTGTCATCTTTATAGATTTCTTTAAAAACTTTGATTGCTAAATTATTCTTAGCTACTCGAGCAGAGGCCTTAACGCCACGAAGCTCTCGTCTTAATTTAGTAATTTGAGCCACAGTTAGGCCCTGGTAATTTGCAAGAACTGCCAGCTGCGAGGTGGAAAACTTATCCTTTAGCAAGGCTAGCTCTTGTTGTTTCTCTTCCTTATTCATCTAAGATCCTTAAAACAAACTTACAAAAATTTATCTAACAAAAAAACTATAATGCTCTCAACGCTTCACAATCAATTTTAACGCCAGGTCCCATGGTGGCGGACATGTAGCATGATTGTAAGTAAATTCCCTTACTGGTTGAAGGCTTCGCTTTGTTTATTGCTTGAACAAAAGCTAACGCATTTTCACGAATTTTATCTGCACCGAAAGAAACCTTACCAATCGGAGCCTGGACAAGACCGGCTTTCTCAACTTGATAATTAGCACGGCCTGCCTTGATAGCTTTAACAGTCTTAGCAATATCAAAAGTTACTGTGCCAACTTTTGGTGAAGGCATAAGACCACGAGGTCCTAAAACTTTACCAAGCTTACCAACTTGTCCCATCATATCTGGGGTTGCAACAACGGCATCAAATTCCATAAAACCACCAAGTACTTTTTCTACTAGGTCTTCAGCACCAACAATATCAGCTCCAGCTTCAGTAGCTTCTTTACCTTTCTCAGCTTTTGCAAAAACTGCAACCTTAACTGTTTTTCCTAAGCCGTGAGGAAGCTCCACAGAGCCTCTTACGTTTTGATCTGCTTTCTTTGGATCAACACCAAGCATCATGCAGATTTCAACTGTTTCATCAAACTTGGCAGTCCCAGTTTGAGAAAGAAGTTTAATTGCTTCGTCCATGCTGTAAGCTTTAGGCTGAACCTTTGCTCGTACAGCTTTGTATCTTTTAGATCCGCTAGCCATGAAAATTACCTCAAACAAAAACTAAAAATCAAAAATAAGCACTAAACTAATATCCTGATTGGTCCCGACCGCAATCGGCCGAAGAAGGACTAAACAATCTCAATTCCCATATTGCGAGCAGTGCCGGCAATAATTTTGCAAGCTGCTGCTTCATCATAACAATTCAAATCGGGCAGTTTCTTTTTTGCAATTTCGAGAACCTGGGCCTTTGTAACTTTTCCAACCTTATCTCTATTTGGAACAGCAGCACCCTTTGCAGCCTTAGCAGCCTTCAACAACAAGAAAGAAGCTGGCGGAGTTTTTAACTCGAAAGTGAAGGATCTGTCATTAAAAACAGTAATTAAAACTGGTGTAATTTCACCTGCTAGTTTCTGAGTTCTGGCATTGAACTGCTTACAAAACTCCATGATGTTAACACCATGCTGACCCAGTGCTGGACCAATTGGAGGAGCAGGATTAGCCTTACAGGCTTCGATTTGGAGTTTAATTGTTGTTACGACTTGCTTTGCCATTTTTCCTTCTTACTATTCTAAATCACTAAATCTTCTATAACTAAAAATTTTTAAGCTAATCTCTCGACTTGTGAAAAATCAAGTTCCACAGGAGTTGCTCGGCCAAAAATACTTATCAGCACCCTTAGTTTGCCCTTTTCCGGACGAACTTCATCAACAGTACCATTGAAATCCACAAACGGTCCGTCAACAACTTTGACACTCTCCCCTTGCTGAAAATTCATACTGGCTCTTGGAGCTGCTCCTGTATCAGAAACTTGCTTAACAAGTCTCTCAACTTCTTCCTTTGTTAACGGATCAGGATTTGTTTCATCACCGATAAATCCTGTTACCTTTGGAGTTTCTTTAACAAGATGCCATGTATCCCGATTCATGGTCATTTGAACCATCATGTAACCAGGGAAAAACTTTTTATTGCTGGTCTTCTTCTGACCACGCACCATCTCAATAACTTGTTCTTGAGGCACTAAGACGGCTCCGAAAACAGCCTCCATATTGTGGCTCTTAATTCTCTCTTTTAATGAAGTCTTTACCTTCTGCTCAAAGCCTGAGTAGACATGCACCACAAACCAATCCATGCCATCTTTGATGTCAGAGATGTCATTAAGCGGAAGCTCCACTTTCTTTGGTGGCTTAACTTTCTCAGCAACAACAGGAACCGCAGCTGTAACTTGAGACTCAGCTGAAACTACAGTTTCAATTGAATTTTCAACGACTACTTCGTCAATCATCGCGACCACTTTGTTTTGTTCGTTTGCATCGTCCATTTTAAATCACAATCCAATTGCGATTAAAGCCAAACTACTTTTTCACGAAATTTTTTAGGTTTCGCTTCTCTTTTACTTTTGCCGCGTAAGCAAAAAGCACTACAGGAATGCCTGCATCAGTTTATAAAAAACCAAGTCTAAAAGTCCTAAGTAAGCCGCTACCAGTACCATCATAACGAGAACAACTAAAGTTGTTTGAATCGTCTCTTGTTTGGTTGGAAATGTTACCTTCTTAAGTTCGGCCCAGCTTTCCTTTGTAAAGGAGACTCCGGCGCCAATTCCTGTGGCTTCATTTCCTTCTGTATTAGACATACTTACCTAACTTGTATTCTTTACCCAAAAGCATCGATTTACGGTGGAGAAGCGTAAGGACCGAGAGGCCCTACACACCGGAAAACATTGCATAAATTGCAACATACTAGGGGTTAGAGGGGTGGAGATTAGCAAAACCAAGAGGTTGTGTCAAAGGCTCGAGTAAAATAAGACAAAGAAGCAGATGACCATTTAATCCATCATGGAAATAACCGTACTTTCCGCCGTAGCGATGAGGATTATATGAAGTGCCGCTTGAGGCAATTGGAAAGCCATATGCCCTGTAGTTATAGCTATCAGTGATTGCTCCCGAAGCATTTGTTCAATATCTTGTCTCTCCTTGAGGATCAAAGTGATAAAATCGAGATTTGTTCTGCAGAACTGTTCTTTCTGATTCAGGTTCTTCTGCTCCCTAATGGAGCAACGTCAATCTTTCACTTCATTCACAATTTCGATTGAAACATCATTCCAAGATTTTTCGCTCTTATATACCTGAGACGATTTAATGGAAATTTTTAAATGCTGATCGTCAAGCCAAGATAAAGTAATGTTGTCCTTATCTTTCATAATCAAAATATCTTGTTCATTTGACGGAGAGAAAGGCTCCCCTTTAATTGTTAAACAGACATGGGTATTGAAAGGAATCGTGGCGTTACATTCTTTATTATAAATCGTTGCTATATATTTTCCTGAAGTTGAGGGCACTTCCATGACATTAGCAATTTCACATCCACTATCTATACAGCCGCCGAGGAGGAAGGTACATAAAGTAAGAAATATTAACAAATGTATTTTTGTTTGTATAAATCGCTCACTTATTATTTTACTCATTGTAATGATCGTAACTATATAAAGATCTATTTAACGATCAAACGAATAATATATATACCATCCGTTACGTAAACTTTTATAAATATACTGATTTTCTTTTATGACACCTGAATCGATTTTCTTCGGAAGAATTTCATCATCTAAGGAATCGGTTAATGGTGCCAATGGAATTTTAGAAAACACCAACCCTTTCTCAGCTCCACCTGTAGCGAGTCCACGAGTGGCAATTGTAAAGTAAATGGCATTATCATCTGTCCTATGAATAATTGTTATGTTCAGATCTTTTAAAATTGATTTATATTCTTTCCATCGTTCATTAGAAAAAGCTGAAGAATTTGTATTCTCATTCCATTCACGATTGTCACTTAATAAAACTCTATCTTCGTTAATCGCAGTGATATTTGAATCACTAACTATCATTTCTTTAATAGTTGATAGATCTCTTGAATGTGATTCTTCAAACTCTGCAATGATTTTATCTGACGGAAACGGGCGATTAAGATACAATTTAAAAGAAATAAAAATCGCCACTATTAAAATAGTCAAACTTATAAGTGTCACCGCTATCACTTTAATAATTTTACCAAAGGCTCCTTTCAATCGCATTTACCCTCTTCTAAACATTTATAGTATTTAATGCCTTCATTTATCCGTTGCTGATCTTTAGGATCGTCTCCATATGGAAAGTTACCCCACGGTTTATCCAATCCTGAAGTATCCCCTTCTTGCACAAGGCCAGGTGCTCGGTGGAGTATAAATTCAGGAAATCCAAAAGCTTTACCAACAGCACCATAATGAAAATTTCCAAAGTCTGCATAGATAGAATTTTTTTGCTTAAAATCCCAAGGACCCTTTTTCCTTACCATCATGTAAAACCAAAATGGATCCCAAGAATCTTCTGCCATAGCGATATTTTTTTGCATATCTATGCCTTCAGGTGCCGGAATATTCGGACAACTTTGCAATCCACTTGGATCCACCCTATTAACTGGATTGCCCTCAACATACTCATAAAGGTTAGTGCCACCTTCATACCCAAT
>JAWXBT010000271.1:0-8274 GCA_034440315.1 bacterium | reverse complement strand
TTATATGTACTGCCCGCCCAAGTGAGAAACCATCCGATACTGACACTGAAAAATGCTGTCAATAGAGCAGTAGATCTAGAAAAAATTGTTCTCACAGCAAAAAAAGTAGCCAGTCCGAAAAAATATTGGCTTATAATTGTCAGGATTCTAATTGTAAAAGGTGTAAGTCCAATTAAGTAATCTAGTAAAGCAAACGGAATTAAGTAACCTAGAATATGGTGTGAATAAATATCTTTATGAGGTGTAAATCCCAAAGCTAATTTTTTTGCTTGGTAAATTGTTTGAGAAAGGTCTTCGCTTGGATAAGGACAATTAATCCAAGGTAGATAAGCAATGATGCAGATTGGTAGTAAAAGAAGCAAAAAGAGTGTTGTAGCTTTATTGTTCATCTTAAGCGCATTGATTGAGAAGAATTATTTTTTAGTAAAAACAAGGATCTCTTTAGTTTCGGTATGTATTTTAAAGAATCTCCCATTTTCAATGTTTGAAATATTGTTTTTATTATGCGAAGAAACTTATTATTTGCTAATATAAATGATGGATTTAATTAGACGAAAGTCTTGACTAAAGTGGAAGACGTTGATGAAAATAAGTAAAAAGCATATTTCATATTGAGTAATATTATTAAATATTCACTGTAGGGTAAAACATTTAGAATAGCTTTCTACCCCTATAAATCCCCTCAAGCCATCCCCTCCCTTAGACGATATAACAAACTGAGGGATAGTAGTGTTTTATGCGCGAATCAGATTTATCTAATTATTACAGCATGTTGGGAGTTACTTCGTCAGCTTCTGTTGATGAGATAGAGGAGTCTTATGCAAAATTATCCCTAAAATATAAGCAGCTTTTAGAAAGTGGCTTAGGATTAATAGATGAAAAACATAAAGCCGAAGTCGATTTTGAGATTATAACTTTGGCCTACACAGCACTTGTGGATGAAAAGGGACGTTCTATCTACGACCAACTTTTGCCCGATGGTGTAAAGAGTTGGGACGATCGATTTGGTAAAGAAAAGACGGTTTGTAATTGGTGGGGAGCACCATTATCGGAGCCTGAGGTTAAAGCCAGACAGAGGAAAACAACTGGAGGCAATACTCGTGAAACTTTCGGCGTTCCGATGCGAAATAGAGATCCATCTTTAAGTTCTTTTGATAGACCAGAAATTTTAAGACCTGTTTCGCAGATGATTAGATCACGCCAGTCTATATGGTATAAGGTTAAACGCTTTTTATTCGGCTGGTAGAAGGAATACTGGCTCTAGTAAGATTTTTATCCTATCTTTCTATTAATGAATGCCCAAATAATATTAACTATTTTTATAGTTTTCTTCATAGTCGAGTTTTTATTTTCACTCTATTTAGATTTCATAAATTTAAATTTTATTTCTATCAATTCTAAAAAAATTCCAGAATACCTTCGAGGCGAGATTGACGAAGACACTTATCGAAAATCTACAGAATATTCCCGTGCTAAATTGAAGTTTGGTATGTTTATGAAAGTAGTTGATACAATCATTATTTTCCCAATCATTGTCTTAGGTGGTCTCGGTTGGTGGGATTCGTTGATTCATAATTATGGTTTCGAAGGATCACTCAGAGGAGTTCTATATTTTCTCTCATTAAGCTTAGTTTTTTATGTTTTAGGAATTCCGGCGGCTCTATATTCTACTTTTGTTTTAGAAGAGAAGTTTGGCTTTAATACCATGACATTTAAAACTTGGATTTTTGATCAGATTAAATCCTTGATTATTAGTGGTATTTTATTTTCATTACTTTTATCGGGACTTTTTTGGTTTATGTCAGCGACTGGAGATTTGTGGTGGGTTTGGGCATTTATCTTTGTAGCAACAATTCAACTTACCTTAGTATTTGTTTATCCAATTCTTTTAGCTCCTTTGTTTAATAAGTTTACTCCACTTTCAGATGATGGTTTAAAAGAAAAAATTCTATCTGTGGCCAAACTAGGTGATTTTAAGGCCGAAGGCATCTTTATCATGGACGGAAGTAAACGCTCAAAACATGCGAATGCTTATTTTACAGGATTTGGTAAAATAAAAAGAATTGTCCTTTTTGATACTTTAATAAAAGCCCTTTCCGAATCTCAGATCCTTTCTGTCCTGGCTCATGAGATTGGGCATGAAAAACTGGGACATATGAAAAAAGGATTGGCACTTTCCTTAGTTATGCTTTTTATTACCTTCTTTTTTATCTCCATAATGATGAATTATATGCCGTTTTTTGAAGCCTTTGGATTTGAAAGCAACTCAAATCATGCGGGCTTGGCAATTTTTTCTTTTGCTAGTGCACCAATAACATTTTGGTTGGGGCCACTTTTTGCTTCTCTTTCAAGAAAACATGAATATGAAGCTGATAGATTTGCAGCCAAGATCATGGGAACTTTTGAAACATTAAAGGCAGCTCTTATAAAATTATCTAAAGAGAGCCTAGCAAATTTTACACCTCATCCATTATATAGTTTCTTTCATTATTCTCATCCTACTCTTTCGGAGAGAATAAAAGCCATGGAGAGTTCTAATGGCAACAAATAAGATCAAAACTCGGGATGAGTTAAAAAAAATACTTTTAGATCTGCAGAAGCAAAAAAAGAAAGTTGGTTTCACTTCCGGTGTGTTTGATTTACTTCATTCTGGACATGTTGATTATCTAGAAAAATCTAAATCTGAATGTGATCTATTAATTGTTGGAATTAATTCAGATGCTTCTGTAAAAGAGAATAAAGGCGATAAGCGTCCGATAGTTTCCGAAACCGATAGGTGCGCAGTGATTTCAGGTCTAGCCTCGGTCGATTTTATTTTTCTATTCTCTGAGACAAACAACAATAAAAATATTGAAGAACTAAAACCGGATCTTTACATAAAAGCCGGTGATTATGATCGAAGTAAATTAAGTTCAGCTTCCTTGGTCGAAAGTTACGGAGGAAAGGTTCTCTTTATTCCATTTAGTAGAGGAAAATCGAGCACCTCGATCATAGAAAAAATATTAGAAGTTTATGCTTTAAGTGTCATAACAGCAGAACCTAAAAAAACTAAAGATGCTGTATGTAAAGCTGTTTTTGTAGATCGAGACGGAACAATTAATAAAGAAGTAGATTATCTTTGTGATCCAGAAAAGTTTGAAATCTTGCCTGGAGTTGTTGAAGGCCTTAAGAAATTTCAAGATTCAGGATTCAAGATTATTGTAATTACTAATCAGCCAGGCATCGGCTTTGGTTACTATGAGAGAGGCGATCTCTTTAAAGTTAATGCTAGGTTTTTAGAAATTGCTGGAAAAGCTGAAATTAAAATCAGTAAGATTTATTATTGTCCGCATACTAAAGCTGACATTTGTGATTGCAGAAAGCCAGCCATTGGGATGTTGCTTCGTGCAAAGGAAGAGATGAATGTGGATCTAAGCAAGAGTTTTGTTATTGGAGATACAACCTCGGATATTTTGGCAGGTAAAAATGCAGGCTGTAAGACAATTTTGGTTAAAACTGGAAAAGCTGGAAAAGACGAGATTTATGACGTTTTGCCGGATTTGATTGCTGAAGATCTACTTGATGCTTTTAATAAAGTAAATAATTAGTGACCGTTACTCTTTTTCTCCTGTTCTATCTTATTAGCTAGGCAACTCGTGAAAAAGAGTTAGTATCACTAATTATTATTTATTATGCGCTGTATCTCGCTTTGATATGGAAAAAACTCGATATCCTCATCTTTGTAGGGTTCGTTACATCTACACAATACAACTAGTCTTGCTTTGGGATTCTCTTTTTTTAAATAATTGAGTGTTGAAACATCTTTTGCGGTTGGTACAATGGCTGATTTGATTTCGACTCCTATAGGTGGCTCAAAAGGCCCTTTTTGAAGTATTAAATCGATCTCCTGACCTGTCTTGGTTCTAAATGAATAGAGCTTGTAGTCACTTTTTGAAATAGAAATTTGACGTATAATTTCATTAACAATTAAGTTCTCAAACATAACTCCATATCTTAATGAACCTTCGCTTAGTTCACTTCGGAGTTCTCCTGTTAGAGCACGAAGCACTCCATTGTCAAAAAAGTAGATTTTAGGAGCCTGCAGAAATAAAATAGGGACGGAGCCCAATTATTTATAAATAATTGGGCTCCGTCCCTATTTTATTTTAGAATCTAATACTGAATAACCGAGTTTGGTAATCTCATCTCGCAGTCTATCCGATTCTTTCCAATCTTTATTCTTACGAGCAGTGTCTCTTGCAGAGATAAGCGTTTGCACTTCTGGTGGTAAATCAAGAGACTCTTCTTTCCAAGAATCAAAACCAAGTCCCAAAACCTGATCCATTTTATATAGGATCGCAAGTTTTTGAGCTCCTTTCAAAGAGGAGTCTCCTAACGCAGCCCAAACAGACGCGAAGGCTTTAGGGAGATTCAGATCATCAAATATAGCTTGCTCAAATTCCTCAAGATAAGAAGCCTTTGGTGTCTCAGATACTACTGAAGATTCAGCTTTAAGAGATAGAATTAAAGCTTTTAATTTCTTCAATGTATTAGCAGCATTTTGCAAAGTTTCTTCTGTGAATGATAATTGTCCACGATAATGTCCGGTGAGACACATTATTCGATAAGCTAAGGGATCTATGCCTTTATCTATTACAGTTTGAAGGGTGATAAATCCGCCCTTTGATTTTGACATCTTTTCTTTGTTTACAACTAGAAATTCGCCATGCATCCAGACATTCACCCAAGGTTTTCCTGTTGCGCCTTCAGATTGGGCAATCTCATTTGTATGATGCACTGGTATATGA
The DNA here is from genome assembly GCA_034440315.1 of bacterium. Taxonomy (GTDB): domain Bacteria; phylum Bdellovibrionota_C; class UBA2361; order UBA2361; family J135; genus JAWXBT01. The sequence continues at coordinate 3,487 of JAWXBT010000271.1, read as the reverse complement.
TCAATTCCTCCGCAATGAATATCGAAGGCTTCGCCAAGATATTTTATGCTCATAGCGCTACATTCGATATGCCAGCCTGGATATCCTCGGCCCCAAGGGGAGTCCCACTGAAGTTCCTGGTTATCGAATTTTGATTTTGTAAACCAGAGCACAAAATCGAGTGAATTTTTTTTATTTGAATCTACTTCAATCCGAGCACCAGCTTTTAATTTTTCAAGATCGAGCTTAGCCAGTCGACCATATGATGGAAATTTAGATACGTCATAGTATACGTTGCCGCCAGCGACATATGTTATGCCACGAGTCTCTAGCTTTTTAATAAGCTCAATCATTTCCTGTATATGTTCCGTGGCTTTGCAAACAATGTCTGGGCGTTTTACATGCAATTTTTCACAGTCATCAAAAAAAATCTTTGTATAAAAAGCGGCAATTTCTAAAGATGATTTCTTTTCCCGTTTTGCTGCCACAAGTATTTTATCTTCACCAGTATCAGCATCTGATACTAAGTGGCCTACGTCTGTAATATTCATGACATGATTTACTTCGTAGCCAGCGTATCTCAATGTTCTTACCAAGATGTCTTCGAAGATATAGGTGCGCATGTTGCCAATGTGTTGATAGTCATAAACCGTTGGGCCGCAGCAATAAAGTTTAACTTTCCCAGGCTCGTTGGTTTTAAGGGATTCTACCTGACGGGATAAAGTATTGAAGAGGCGGATCGGTGAGATCATAGGCTTAGTAATAAAAACAAAATTTAGTTTAAATGTACACGCAACTTTAAAAAAAAGGAAACGATTGTATTTATAGGGGCAAAAAATTGTCCCGAATTAATAGTTAATACTTTGAAAGGAATAGTTATGTCAGGAGTAGATTTTCCAACCTCGATGGCTTCCTCATACAACGCACAAGGCAGTGATATGGCAGAATGGACTAATACTGCTAAAAAAGTTGGGGAAGATATGGCTAAAGCAAAAAGCGATTTATTTACAGCTTTTAGTCAAGGCAATGAAGCTGATATTCAAAAAAATACAATTGAATATCAACAGAAAGAGAGGATTTTTGAACTTTTTGCTACAATGGCCAAATCAATGCATGACACAATTATGGGCGTAATTAGAAAGCTTGCTAATTAATTAGAGGTAAAGTGTATGTCACAAACAGTTCAATCCAGCGTTAATTCTACTACTTTAAATAGTGCAAATGCTTTTAATAAAGATTCATTTGAAAAAGATCTAACTCAAGTATTAGAAGTCGTTGCTCCAAGTAAAGTTAAAAATTTAAATACCAATAAAGCAACGGTAAGTGAAGAGCAGCTTTATGCAGCGTTCGTAATTGGAGAGCTTAAGGCGATCGATCCTAAGCTTGCATCAAATGTTTTAGAGAATCTTCCAAGTGGTTTTAAAAAATTAAAGGAAACTGGAGATGCTAAGCCAATATTTCATGCGTTAGAGAATAAGCTGAACACTATGGTTAAGAATGGCAAAATAACCAAAGAGCAAGCAAAGAAGATTACCGAGAAATCTCTTGGCATGGCTCAGGTCGATAAACGCGAAGACCGTTTAGGATCAAAACAGATTAAGTTTGTGGATAAGACCGCTGTCGATCCAAAAACTACCTATCTTGATAAAGTTATTTCAAAGATTTCCGACAATACTGCGGCATCCTCAAAGGAAATAAAGCAGATAAAGGAAGGATTCAATTTCGCGAAAGATAATGGAAGAACATATGAGAAAACTTCTGAAATGCTCAGAAAAGTTGCATATTCAGAAGCGCGTAAAGAAGTAGCTCCAAGTGCTGCACCTCAAGTTCTAGAGAAAAAACCAGTCGAGAATGATAAGCCAACAACAGTCCCAAATGGTTCAGAAGTTGTCTTTAAAAAAAATGAGATTGGATATAAGCCTTTCTCTGAACGGGATGGGAATGCTCTTGTTCATCTTCCGCTAAGATTAAGCGACAAAATAAGCAGAGTCGATATCGTGGATCTTGATGGAAAAGTTTTAGCAACAGCACTCCCAGAATGGAAAGAACTTGATGGAAGTGGAGTGGCTAGGTTTAAAACTCCAGGAAATACATTTGCTAAGAGTTTTAAGATAACCTTTCATTTTCTTGATGGCTCAAAAAATTCAGAAAATATTGAGAATGGAGAAACTGTATATTCAAGGATAATTTAAAATAAAGAGAAGACATAAAATTCGAGATAGTAGATTAATTTTTAACGTAAATTCTAACTTTTTCAAGGGAATAATCATAAGTGGCGGTTAGAGTATAGTTTTGATCGATAATATCTTTGATAAAATTTAAATGTGACACTTTATCGTAATCAAAGTTTATTAATGGAAATGTTCTACTAAAGTCGGTATTTGGAGGTGGACATAAAGTAGAAAATTCTTCACATTTCCTTCCTAGAATTTCAAAGCGAATAAAAAATTTAGGAGCATTCTCCTGTAATAGTTGTCTAAATTCATCCGATAGTTGTGGTAAATAACATTGTTGGCTCGACTCCTGGCTGAAAAAATTTGCTCCAGTTACTGACAGTAGCCCTACATCTTTAAACGGAGAAAGTGTCTCCGTTAAATTATAGATTGATGGCGCATAACCCCATACTAAAATATCTTCATTTGATTTCCTATTTTCTTTTATAAATTTTACGGTGTCGCTGATAGCGCGTTTATCAAAAGGATAAAGTATATGACCAGTTTTAAAATAGTAAATTGCTGAGACTGAGCCTGTTTGAACAATTAAGAAGTAAAGAAAGACATTAAAGGGTATAGTGAAAACTGAAAAATGCGATCTTATAAATTGCTCAGCAAGTGCGATAAGTATTAAAGTAAAGGGAGCAAAGAGCAAAAGGTAGTTAGCGTAATCTCTGCCACCAAGGACTGCATATGAGAGTGCGCCCAAAAGACCAAAAATAATGAACATTTTTAACCAAATTCTATTATCATACATTAGGGTAAGTATCAGTCCTAACGAAGCAATACCTATTGGGGCTCTTTCTGATGCCACTCCCCAGGAGAGGAGATTTTTTATCATCTCCATCATGTAGGGATTTTTACAATTTCGAAACTGAAGTGGATATCTAATGGTATGCTCAAAGAAACTACCTAGTGCATCGAAGTGCCAAAGTAGTATCAAACCAAGAAACGGTATTAGTAAATAAGCTAAAACCAAGGAACAGATTGTTCCTGCCTCACGCAAGCAGGTATTTTGCCAAACTGGAATTAATAGTAATGGTGAAAATACTAACATTCGTTGATCTGCGATTAGTAAGAAACCAAAAAATAAAGAAGCTATGAGGCTACTGCGCCTAGAGCTGAAAATGCAGGCGTGCAGGGTATAATAAATTACAAGATTTAATACTGGAAGAAGATATGATTGCAGGTTAAAGGTCATGCCGTGCCAACCCCAAAACCATCCAAGAGTAACAGTAGCCAGAGCACTTATTTGGGCCGCTCTTACAGTAGATATTAATTTAACTGATTTATAG
>JAWXBT010000270.1:0-2724 GCA_034440315.1 bacterium | reverse complement strand
CCTCAAGATCTCCATTCTTCGCTAAATTTTACGGAAAATAACAAATATACTTCCCGTATCAGCATACCAATTTAGTTTCTCTAGGGCGAATAGTTTTATCAAAAAGCTAAATATGCTTGCCAAGCGATTAAAGCCATAATGTTTCAGTCGGTCTTGAATAAAAGGAATATTAGAATATTGACCTGATTTTTTCATGACTTCCACAGAAAGCCCATGGTCTTGAGCTAAACGATGAATAGTCTTAGGCGAAAAGTAATGTAGATGCTCTATTGGCTTGAATTGAAACCAGCGACTTCGGAACAGTTTGTGTTGCAAACTATCAATATTTGGTGTGGACAGCGCCAAAATACCACGTGATGAGAGAAGGCTACTGATTTTAGCAAAGTCTTTTTGTAACTTAGGTAAATGCTCGATCACATCAAACATAGTAATTAAGTCATATTGACGTGAAGAATTGAAATATTCTAAAGGATCGTTACTAATTGAGTATCCTTTTTTAATTAGCAATCCATACATCTGATGATCTAGCTCAATTCCTTCAGCTTTCCACAAATTGTCCTGTAAAATATCTATAAAATAACCTGCTGCACAGCCAATGTCTAGAGCAAATCCTTTGCGTATACAATAAGGCTCAATATCTATGTACCATTTCTCAAATGTCTGGATTCTCAGACTGGCAGTACTTTCATAATCATTATATCCATCTTGATTACGACAGAAATATTTGTGGCGATAAACATCAAAAATCTTCTCATTACTGATTCTTGGATTGACGAAAGTCATTCCACATGTCTTGCATTTGACAATATTAAATACTTGGATTGAATATAGATTTTTATTTCGCCTCCCTCCGCATATAGGGCATGGGTATGTTTGGAGTTGAAATTTGGATATATCAAGTTCAGACATAAGCTAATTTATTCCCACATCAATAGTTCAGGCATTTTTTAATGATTATATCTCGGTAGCCCTTCATAGGAAAGGATGATGAGTGCTGGGATAGAAATTATACCTGTCTTCAAATATAGGTTTTAGCACCCTTTCCTTTAAAGTTTATCCTGCCCATTTTAGGACTATCCACATTAGTTTTAAACCCTATGCAATCGACATATTTGAAGCCAAGCGTCAGCAAGTAATATCAGTAATAGCAAATGAATTGAAGCTAAGAACTCATGACGACTAAATGCAAAGAGAATTCCTGGTAAGGGACCAATAATAGAAAAGACAAAACATCCGTATATAAATGCTGAGGCAAAGCAAAAAACCGTTATTCGCCAAGAAAATACTAACCTCTGAGTTAAAAACCATGCTATGGCAAAAAGTAGAAATGGATAGCCATTGTACATATAGCGTTCATGAGTCCCCGTTAGGAGAACATTAAAACCTAAGTAAGATAATCCATGATACAAAAATAGGACTGCCATCAGTTTTGGTTCACCACTAGAAGGGTCAGCATTAAATTCTTGTGAATTTTTTCTTGTTAACCATCCTGTCGTTACCAACAAAAAAATTATCCAGAAAAGATAAAGTGCAATACCAAAATCATAAGGGCTCACCTTGAAAATAGCATCTTTATCCCATAATAGAGAAAATGGTATACGAGAAGATGAAGCAGGATCTCGTCCTAAGAAAATCCAAATATTGAAGCCATTTGCCGATATAATATTACCGTGATCGCTACTTCCACCAGTCCATATATAATAGTAACTAGAGCCTAGAAAATTCTTTGGAACTGCTAAGAGATGGTCAAGGCTGTAAAACACTAGGAAAAAGACTCCTATTGCAGCACATATGTAAACTGCCCCTTTTTTTTGCCATTTTTGCCAGAATTTAATTGTTGTAACTACAAAAAGAACTAAAAAGTATGGCAAAGAAAAAGCACTTAATTGCTTTACAAGAATAAAAATTGGCAAACTTAATGCTGCTACTAATAGCCATGAGATCGCTTTCAAATCACTTTTTGCATTGTGCAGTTCTCCCCAAGATTTAATCATGGCGATTGAAGAGATTAAGCAGAATGATAGTGAAATATTATCAATTTGTCCCCATATTGCACCACCAACTATATTAGATGGAATTAAAAACAACGCCAATCCTAAGATTATTGGTTTTTGAAATCTCATCATTCGAGCGATTGCCACAAAAAGAAAAAGATTTAATATATCAAAAAAGAATAGATATGACCGAAAAGCATTGTTGATAAATTCACCATCTGTCAGACCAGTAAGAGCTTTGATGCTGTATATGATCCCTCCGCTAGCTAACATACCTATAGTTGGATAGAAGCCAGTATTGCATGTCAAGTAAATTTTGAGCTTTGATTGAAAAAAACAATCAGCCCATACACGAAAAACTTGAACATCAGATCGATGATAATAAGGAACCATATTTGCAATAATAAAGTTTATTGCAAACCCAATACAAAAAAATAGAAGAACAAAATATCTTGCTTTTTTAGATTGTATTATTGACAACGCAGTATAGTTCCTAAGAGGACGATCTGTGAAAATCTCATGACAAGCAGGGCAAATTCGCTGAAGTTCTCCCCGATCTGTTTTGCCATAGACTAAGGTTTCAGCATGACCACACACAGGACATTTCATAAGTCTTGATGAGTATCTAAATTAATGTATTTGAGCTGATTGTGACACAACTCACATCATTGTCAAAATTGGCATGTTCTTGCCTGCTCGGATCATCCCCTCGTTTATTGCGAGATCGGAT
>JAWXBT010000269.1:0-3653 GCA_034440315.1 bacterium | reverse complement strand
GCATTAGCAATAACTTGCGTATCTGGACGAGAAAAAACTCTCAAAAGAACATTTTTTCCATCTTGTACGGGTCTAACTGAACGAATAAGTCCGCTCTGTGGAGGAGACACAAGAGTTCCCATTGCGGATCTATCAATTGTGGCATCTTCTAAAGTCACAACATGCTCAGAAGGAGCAGTTCTGCGAACTGTATAGGTTCCCGCCGAAGAGACAGTGGCTACAACTCTATTTTGACCTGGAGTAATCTCTTCAAGTGCCAGTCCTGTCAATTTTGGCTCAAGTGAAATGTCAGAAGATATCTTTTCAGCATCCTCAGTTGTTTCAGACTTAGCAACATTCTCATCCGTATGTAGCGGTATGGATTCGTTGATATCGCTGGCAGTCGCAGTGTTATTATCTTCAGTAGGCGCATCAACAGCAGTAACTTCTGAGCCAGCGGAAGCAATCACTTCGCCATTCTCATTCGTGACCTGGACATCGCTTGATGCCATGGCATCAACTGGTTCCCCAGCATCATTCAACACCAATGGTCCGATCTCATCTTGAGAGCCCGCAAGCGGTGAAGACACCGGAGCAGAACATCCGATAACACAACAAGACAGAACGGCCACACATGGTAAGCAAATCCGCTTCGCGGACGCAGCGATACTCATGTAACATCTCCTTAATAACAAACTAGACGCAACCAAAGACTGATTATTATGATTTGAATAGAACGACCTAGGATCTTTCCTGTTTTGCATACGCCACTAATAGCTGAACAGCAACTTTTACAACTGTGTGAATTAATTCGCGACGCGAAAATTTCCACAGTCAACTACTTGATTAAAATTACTTAAAGTAACTTGTCAACGCTTCATTTACATTGAAGTAGATGAATGGGGTAGAAAGATGCTTTTTTGTAGCTTTAACTGGGTTAAAGCTACGGAACATTGTTTGGAAACTATCTTCTCTTTGGTCGATCAGAGCCCTCTTGCGCGCTATTATTCTGCTCTTCGGGGGTAATATAACGAAAGGTTGTTGCAATGCAGTTTATACGAATGTTTGCAACCCCATTATTAGGATTCGGTTCCAACATTTCTATCTGACTAATATTAACAATCCTTGGAAGATGGGCAACTGCATCAAAAAACGAGGCGACCTGGTGATAAGATCCGAAAACTGTAATCTCTACAGGCACTCGAGCATAAAACTCATCAAGTCTCTCGGCGTTAACTCTAAAAAGATTTACTTCAAGTCCAGATTCCTTGGCAAGTCTTGATACGGAAGATAGCAGTTCCGGTATTTCATTCTTATCGGGTAGTTCTTGAATTGCAAATTGCAGTTTTACATCTAGATCGCGAACGTCTTGTTTAAATTTCTCAAGGTTCAAGGCTAACTTTTTTTCCTTAGAAAGCTCCGATTTTAGTGAATCTAATTTTGTTAAGGAATCGATATACTCATCATAGTTCGGTGAATACATGTTTGCCCAAAGCAAAAAACCAATTACTAAAAGGGTTCCAATCCAAATAGCCAGTCTCTGTTTCAATGGTCTTGCAGCAATATCGGCGATAAAGGAGTTCATGATGGTCCCTCCTCTTTTACTGAAGTTGGTCCGCCATAATTAATCTGTGCAGAAATTGCAAAGCGTTTCATCTTGACTCCTTGCCACTCTTCTTGTCTAGCTTCCAAGAGGTCAACACGGATAAAATAGTTAGATTTTTCGAGTTGCTTAATAAGATCAGCGATTGTCTGATTATCTAAGGCCATTCCGTCAATACGCAGCACGGAATCTTTATCTCGCATCTCCACAATCCATGACTTTTCGGGAACCGAAAGATTTAAATCGTCAAGCATTTTTACTGGACCAATCTTACGATTCTTAAGTGAGTCTATGATTTCTAATTTGCTTTTTAATGTTTCGCGTTTCTTTTCTAAATCTCTAACTTCCTTGGTAACTTTCTTTAACTCCATTAATTGGGCACGCAACAATTTATCTTCTTGGACAATTAGTTCTAGATTGTATTTCAAGAATGAATTCGCACACCAGAATCCAAAAATTAAACAGACAACAGAAAGAAAATAGAGAGCTAATTGGTAATTACCACCAACATCAGATGTAACTTTATCACCGATTAAGTTAAGCTTAATCATAGTTAAAACCTTATGCGGCGTTGCCGCACTCCTGTTTATCGCCAAAATGTCTTAATGCCATTCCAGCCGCGATGGACATTGAGGGCGAAAGCTTTTGTATATATTCACGATCGAATTCATCCCCTACTTCGATGAATCTAAAGGGATCTAGTAATTCGCATTTTAATCCAGAAGCCGAAGAAAGATCACTTACTAAATTGGGAAGTAATGCACCACCACCAGATAGCATAATTTGGGCAAGCTCGCCTTCCGCACCGCTCGCGTTCCACATTATTCGAATTTGACGATCTAAATCTGAGACTAAAGAACGGCGGGTTTTATCAACAATCGCAACAATTTTTTCATCTGCGGCTTTTCCCTGTTCCATCTCGAGCTTAAGAGTTTCAGCATCTTTGGGATCGATGCCCATGGTCTTAGCAATTTCTTGAGTAATATTCATGCCACCTAAAGAAATATTACCAGAAAATAGCGAGACGCCACTCTTACATATATTAATAAAACTATATCTAGAACCAACGTGAACAAGACAAGTTGGAGTTTCGTACATCTCTGGATAACAAGCTTCAAAGGAGTTTTGAAGTGCTAAATAATCAACATCCACAATGCCAGTATCAAAACCAGCCATGTTAATTGTCTCAAGAAAACTATCAACAATTTCATTTTTTACCGCGATAACTAAAACCTCAATTTCTCCAGTTGGTTTCCGACTAGTGATGCAAAAATCAAGTTTAACGGAATCTGTGCCTTGGGGAATATAACTTCCTGCTTCAAAGCGAACAGTTGCGGCAAGTTCTTTTGCATCAATATTTGACATTGATACACGCTTTGTAAAAACACTCGGTGCAGGCATTGCCACAACAATATTTATATCGTTGCGATCATGATTAGCCAAGGCTGTACGAATTTTATCGGCAACAATTTCTTTTTTTGATATCTGATTATTACTAAAGACGTTGCCAGGAAGAGGCGTAATACTTGCGTTCAGTAAATATGGCTTAGCTCCTCGACAATCAAGCTCCATCAATTTTATAGAACTTGCACCGATATCAATTGCTAAAAAATCTTTTTGTTTTTTAAAGAATGCCATTATGATTGCTCTAATCTACAATTACCTACTGTTGAGACGCTATAACAAGGGACATAGTCTCGACTTTATTGAAGAAACGCTGGTTGAAAAGCTAATCAGTGAAAATTTTGACCAAATTGCCCTAAAAATACTGATATTGGGAGATCCTTTTACTAAAATATGGTTATAGTATTTTATAAGTGACTGTTTAAAATCGTAGAAAATGACTTCTTTTGTTGATGTATTAATACCTCCCTTGCCTGAACCATTCAGCTACCGAGTTCCAAAGGAAAGTAGCGCTATCACAGTTGGTTTCAGAGTGACGATCCCATTTGGGAATCGCAAAACATTCGGTTATGTAGTTTCAAAGTCAAATGTTTCCTCATTTAAAGATCAACCTGTAAAACCAAATAAGCAAGAATATCTTCTTGGAATAGAGGAACTCAAAAAAGAT
>JAWXBT010000268.1:0-13942 GCA_034440315.1 bacterium | reverse complement strand
GTCACAGTAGGTTTATTTATAAGTTCAACAGTTAGCGCAATGGATTATCAAATTGATCCAGATCACTCAACCGTTGGCTTTAAAATAAAACATTTAGCTATTTCAAAAGTTCCTGGTCGATTTACTCAATTTTCCGGAACATTTTCATTCGACCCAACTAAGATGGAAGCTTCTAAAGCCGATGCTAAGATAGTTGTTCAGAGTATCAATACTGAAAATAAAAAAAGAGATGATCATTTAAGAAACCCTGATTTTTTTGATGCTACAAAGTTTCCTGAGATGACTTTTAAATCTACAAAAATCGTACCACTCTCTGCCGAAACCTTTTCCGCTGTTGGAGATCTGACAATGCATGGGGTAACAAAACCCGTTACTCTAAATATTGAATTCGGTGGCTTAGCAACTGACCCCTGGGGTAATGAAAGAGCTGCTTTTACTGCAACTACTAAAATCAATCGTAAAGATTTCGGACTAGTTTGGAACAAGACTTTAGAAACTGGAAGTTTATTGGTTGGAGAAGACGTAGAAATTACTTTGGAAGTTGAGGGAATAAAGTCAAAGGTTTAATAAACCTGAACTATAGTAAGTCCAAAAAGAACGTTCAGAAAGAAAATCTTTATTTGGACTTACGATCCGGCGGATGGATAACTATATCTTTGCAGGGGCTCTATTGTTTTATACAGTAGGCCCCTTTATCTTTTTTAGGAAAAATAAAGGATCTGGCACTAAGTTGCATTAGTTCTCTTCAAAGGCTACTTTCAGGCGATAAACACTGATTGCGTTTTCGATATTCAACTAAGTTGCATTAGTTCTCTTCAAAGGCTACTTTCAGCCCCTATTTTTATTGAATTTTTTGCTTCTACCAATGTTGAATGTTGTTGAGCTTACGAAATCATACGGTACCCGAACTCTCTTTGAAGAGGTCACTTTTAGCATGGCTCCAAGAGAACGACTTGGCCTTGTTGGTCGCAACGGTTGCGGCAAATCTACTCTTTTTAAATTAATCCTAGCAGAAGAGAGTCCCGATTCTGGGCGAATTTCATTTCCTAAAGGGTATGTTGTTGGCCATTTAGCTCAACATCTAAATTTTACCGAAAGTTCAATTCTTAAAGAAGTTTGTTTGGGTCTTCCTGAGGAAGAACGGGATCAAGAGTATCGTGGTGAAATAATCTTAGCAGGTCTAGGATTTTCAGAAGAAGATATGTTGAAAGCACCAGCCATGTTTTCTGGTGGTTTTCAAATTCGATTAAACTTGGCAAAGCTTCTTCTCTCTGAGCCAAATCTTCTCTTACTTGATGAACCTACAAACTATCTAGATATTGTTTCAGTTCGTTGGTTAATTTCATTCTTACGATCATGGAAAGGCGAGCTAATCATTATCTCACATGATCGATTATTCATGGATGAAGTAACAACGCATACAATGTTGATCCACCGTGGTGGTATTAAGAAAGTTTCTGGCGGGACTGAGAAGATTTATTCTCAAGTTGAACTTGACGAAGAAATTTATGAAAAGACCCGTCTTAATCAAGATAAAAAACGGAAAGATCTAGAACTTTTTATTAATCGCTTTAGAGCTAAAGCAAGCAAAGCTGCCTTAGTACAATCTAAAGTAAAAGTTTTAGAAAAAATGGGACAAAGTGAAGAGTTAGTGGATGAAGCAACTCTTGATTTTCGATTCTGTGATGCACCATTCCCAGGCAAACAGATGGTGGAAGTAAAAGATCTTTCTTTTGCTTATCCCAATGGCCCGACACTAATCGATGGCTTGAGTATTAAAATTGAGAAAAATGATCGTATCGGAATCATAGGAAAAAACGGCAAAGGAAAATCTACTCTTTTACGACTTTTTGCTGGAGAACTAACTCCGCAAAAGGGTTCCATTTCTTCAAGTCAAAATGCTCGGGTTGGCTATTTCGGTCAGTCAAATATATCACGACTTGCTGCAAATCTAACTGTTGAGCAAGAAGTTACAAATGCCAATACTAGTCTGCATCGTACAAAGGTCAGAGCAATTTGCGGAACGATGATGTTTAGTGGAGACGATGCTCTAAAAAAAGTTTCTGTTTTATCAGGTGGCGAAAAAAGTAGAGTACTGCTTGGCAAAATTTTAGCTCAACCTACTAATTTCTTACTTTTAGATGAGCCCACTAACCATTTAGATATGGAGTCAATCGAAGCTTTGATTGAAAGTCTTAAAACATATCAAGGTGCTGTTGTTATTGTTACACATAGTGAACTTTTACTTAGGGAAGTAGCCCAACGATTGGTTGTGTTTCAGGGAAGTGCCCCGCATGTTTTTGAACATGGGTATGATTATTTCTTGGAAAAAGAGGGTTGGAGTGGTGAGGCGGCGATGTCTCGTACAAATTCTAAAGAAAAGAAATCCCAGAAAATTTCAGGACCAAAAACAGAAAGAGAGCTTTCCAAAGAAGCTGAAAAGGAACTTAAGTCATTAGAAAAAAAGATCTTTGAAACAGAAAATGCAGTATCAAAATTGGAAACACTTTCAAAAAAAATTGAAGAAGAACTAGCCCAGGCTTCACAAACTGGTAATATTTCACAGATAACCTCACTGGCTTTTAAGCTTAAGGAAAACCAAGCAGAGATAGCTGAAATGTACTCTCAATGGGAAAAACTCTCTGAGAAATGTGAGTCGATTCGAGCAGTCGCATAATTCAATCAAATATGTGATAGTAGTTTCGTTATGAATCAAGGATTATTTAATGACTGATGCAGTTTCTCCGCCAATCGTCCCAGAATTGGGCCCGTCTTTCTCAACAATTTTAAATGATTCTGAGCTAGTTGAGGCACTCAAAGCACGTGGAATAACTTTAGCTACTAAGGTTCAAGCAGCTTCATTACCTGAAGCATTAGCTGGACACGATTTAATTATTCAAGCTCAAACAGGTAGTGGTAAAACTCTGGCTTTCGTTTTGCCTCTTATCTCCAAATTGCGCACTTTGCCAGATTTCAAAGGCACATTTGCCTTGATAGTAACTCCAACCAGAGAATTGGCTGTTCAGGTTACTGAAGTAATAATGTCGATCGCTCCAGATATTAAGCCAACATGTGTAATTGGTGGTGCAAATCCCCGAGCTCAAGTCCGATCTTTAAAAGAAGATCCGCGTATTGTCGTTGGAACTCCTGGACGAATCATGGATTTCTTACAAGGCGGAGAATTGAATTTAAAAAAATGTGCTCACTTTGTTTTAGATGAAGCAGATGAAATGCTATCCATGGGATTTGTAGAAGAAGTAAAAACAATCCTTTCTAGATTGCCAAAACCTAGACAAGGCTTCTTCTTTAGTGCAACTGTTACTCCCCGAGTTCAGAGTCTTTCAAAAAGTTTCTTAAATAATCCGAAAATTATTACTATTGAATCAGCCACGGAGAGTGCTCCTGATATTGAGCATTTTTTTTGTAGAGTCGATGGTGGAATTACAAGTAAATCCGATGCTCTTGTTAAAATCATCGAAATTTACAAACCCCTTTCAGCAATTGTTTTTTGTAATACTAAATCTGATACAGAACTTGTGGAAGTAATGTTAAAACGAAAAGGTTTAGATGCTCAGCGTATAAACTCAGATCTCTCACAAAGCCAACGTGATGGAATTATGAAAAATTTACGTGATGGAACCCTGAGGTTTTTAATTGCCACTGATGTAGCTGCACGTGGAATTGATATTGAGCAACTTGATCTAGTAGTGAATTACTCGATCCATAATGAATCCGAAACCTATGTACACCGTACTGGGCGAACTGGTAGAGCAGGCCGTAGTGGTAAAGCAATTAGCCTTGTTGGACCACATGACTTTAGTGCCTTTTATAGTTTAACTAGAGCTCTTACTGTAAAGATTAAAGAACTAAGCTTGCCTTAAGCCTACCTCTTCACACATCCCATTCCATTAGAAAGACGCATGTCCTTACATCCCTTTTTACGTTCTTTATCCGAGCATTTTCTTTCGCTTGGGGAGAAGCCTGATGGGCAATTCATTTGTGAAGGTGGTGGTTTATTGTTAAGGTTCTCTCGCTCTCTTTCAAGTCTTCTTCGATCTCTTTCTAAACGATCTCGTTCTCGATCTAACTCTCGTCTCTCATCTTCTTGGCGTTCCGATTCGCGACGACGGTAGTAATCATTGTCATAATTCGAGTTGCCGTATGAAGGGTAGTTGTTTCCACCACTAGGATATCCGTTGGGATTAGTTAACTCTGCACATCCAAGAACAGTGAGGAGTAAAAGAGGAAAAAATATATTTGGTGTTATTTTCATAACTAAGGGCCCCCAAAGAAACGGTTGTTAACAATAAAATATTTTATTAAATCCTACAGCTCTTCACAAGATGATAGCGATTGACATAAATCTATGGCGAAATTAAGTTTCCCCAAATCAATCACTTTCGCTATCTTACTATGTCACTCGGTAATAATACCATCAGCATTTTATATGATATTATCGAGTTGGGCTAGAATTTTTATTCTGCCTGTTTAAGAGATTTTCTAACAATTGGCCTGCCCCTTGTTCGAGCAACTTTTGCGAAGCTTTTCCAACAATTCGTGAAGTATCAGGCTCAATCGAAAGATCCTTAAATGGCCCTTTAATAATTAAAGGTATTTCTAATCTTCCTTGTGGATCTTGTAAACTGGAGAGTTCTTGGACTTTGCCAACTAAAAGAGAAGATAACTTTGGATCTAACAGAAAAATAGCATCAAAGAATAAAATATTATAATTCTGTATGCGTCCAGATCCAATCATATCAAAGATGTCACCTTGAACTTTTATTCCTCTTAGTAAAATATCTGTATCTTGGGCAGCAATTTTTCCGGAAATAGATTTAATAGATGTATTTTCTGGTTTAAAATACGGATCGAATTCAGTAGGAATTTTTTGTCGTAAATTTCCACCAATAATTGGAAGAGTGGAAAGCTTATCAACAACAGATTTTGGAATATTAATACCCTTAAGTACTGTATCTACAATTAGAACGGAAGCTTCTCCCTTTGCTTTCAATTTTGGCAGTAAAAATCCTTTAAAAGCTCCAGAGAACTCATTCAGTATTCCGCCAGTTAAATGACTATCGGATATCCCTAGCAGGGATTTTATTTTTTCAAGTGGAAAGCCACGGGCCTGAAAACTTGTATCGAAATGAGAATATGCAGGTTTATCTAAACTAAAATCTCCAGAAAGATTTCCACCCAAGCCTAATAGATTATTGAATTTTATTCCAAATCCATGACTATCAAGGATACTAGCGAAGGCACCACTAAAATTCTCAGCTTGATATCTAAAATTTATATTTTCACTACTGGCTTTAAATCCCTCATTAGTGGAATTTAAATTAATTGGACCGCTGATAGAGGAAATATCAAAAGATTCGGACTTCACTCCGCTCTCAATTAAGGAAAGTTTGCCATCGATACCCAAAGTTCTGCCGAAGTTGATCACAATATTAGCTTGTGATTTTCCAGTTATTGAGTACTTAGCAAAATTTGTAAATTTTTGTGCTAGAATTTTACTTAATTCTGAAAGAGAGAGATCTGTTGCATCAATTGAGATTTTACCCGACTGTTCAGTTAGATTATAACTTCCTTTAGAAATTATTTTATTACCAGCCAAATCAAATTGCAGATTATCAGTATTGAAAGATGAATTGCTCGGACTAATTTTGGGAACAATTGAACCGTTAATGCTTTTAACTAAAATTCCATCATAATCAATTGATGCATTTTTCAGATTGATGTTGCCACTACCTGCAAAGAGAGAGTTGTTAGCAAAAGTAAGTTGAAGATTCGGCGATACTTTTCCAGAAATTTGGTATCTTTTTATTAGGCCAGTAAGTAGCGGAGATGAAGTTGAAAGTTCGCTAAGATCTAGATCGGATGCTTCTATGGAAATATTAATTAAGTTTTGAATTAAATCAGCTTTAAATGTGGCTTGAATGGTATCTTTGGCACTTCCAAGCTGTAATTTTATATTTGAACCTGTGGCAACTTTTGAATTGGCCTTTTGATTGTAGTTAATCGTACCTTTTTGTATGTTTATAGCTACAGGAGTTCCACTAACTTGTAATCCTTTCGGAGTAACTTCTGCAGTTAAATTTGATAATTCAGCATTTAAAATATTGGCGGATATTTTTGCACTTGCAGATCCCTTCAGATCATATTGCTTAATAGAAGTTATGAATCGTCTTAAAGTAGAAAAAAGCTCATTTATTTCTGAAGAATCTAGATCTGTTACAAAATTTCCAGATTGAGTTTTAAAATTAAACTCTCCGTCTGTTTTTAGATCAGTACCGGTAAGATTAATTGATAATTTTTTGAAAGTTAAAAGTGAGGTGGAAAGATCAAATGTTAAATCTTTACTATCTAAGGTGGCATTAACATCAGGAAGAAAAATTCCTTTTGCTGACAAAGTACCCTGAGCTAAGTCATTTTCAATTAAACCTGAAAGCTGAACGTTCAAGGGCCCTATTTTAGAAACACCTTTTATAGTCCCAGGGGTGAGCTCAAGTTCTAAAGAATCAAGTGATAACCCCTTTAAAATCACTTGTTTTTTCAATAAGGGAATAAGCTCTGGATATAATGAGACTTTTTTGATTGAAGCTCTCATAACAGAGCCTGTAGGGAAACTTATCTTGTTAATTTTTGCGGAGAGATGCGGCTCAGGCAAAAAAGCCAGAGATAGATCTTCGAAGTCTATCTGGGCATTTAGTGTTTTTGAGAGGTAGGTTTCAATTCGAGGTTCAAAGGAATTTAGAATTGAATCCATGCGGAAAAATACTATACCTCCAGCAGTGATTATCAAGATTAAAATAAAACCAAGTATTAAAAGTATCGTTTTTGAGATGGAACCCTTCATAATTTATACAGGTTACCATGAATATTATCTGAGCGCGACTTGAGCATTTGAGTACTGATGATGAGTTTGCTAAAATAGGTAATCTTGATCTTTTTATAATTTCCATAAGAGTAAAATTTAATAAATTCAAATTTACTTAGTATCTGGTGTGCCTTGGTGTCAGCAAAGATTTTTTTGCTACAGCAGAGCACGCCAGCCTCGGTTAAAAAGGTTAATCAAGGTTTGGCGCGTGACAACACGAGAGGGGATTCATGAAAAAGAAAGAACCGCTCAGCTTCTTCAAGATGGCTGACAGAGAAAAGCGGTGGTGTGAGCAGTGTCAGAACTACGTCACTGCTCCATTGTTTGGGGTGGGAAAGGACGGCCAGTCCAAGAACTTCTGCGTTGATTGCGGTCAGGAAACCGTGCTCTTCTCGTCGCGCGACAAAGAGTTGTTCTTCTCAATCGGTCGTCAAGCCAAGCCCGTTGGCGGCAGACCTCCCAAGATTCGGGACATGGCTACCCAGTCCTAGTATCGAAGCAAGTTTGGCCATGGAAGATGTACAGAGTTTCTAGAATCTGTTCTAAACTCTGTCGTCTATCCAGGGGCAGCTCTTTCTTTAAAAATGTTTTTCTTACCGAGTGCTGGAGTGTATTTTAAATAATTTAATACCATTTCATATCCGTTAGAATATATAAATTATTGAATTTATTCTTTTTACTGACCAAATGTATCCCAAGATATAAAAGGAGGGGGGCTACTTTTTTGGTAAGATATAAAAGGAGGGGGGCTACTTTTTTGGTACTTTTTGAGACTTATTTTAAGATCCTCACCTTTGTTTAACCTCAATTTTCACTATATAGTCACTGGCAAAACGGCTTACTCGTTTTAACTAATAATTCAGATAAAATAATTTTCCTCTTTTATAAGTATGAAGTCATCCCCACTTTTATCAGTCTGCATCCCTGCTCATAACGAAGAAGGGAATATTGGCAAAACCGTTGATGTAATCTCAGAGACATTAAAAGCAGCTCAAATTCCCTACGAAATAGTAATTGCCAATGATAACAGCACCGATGGTACGGAATCCGTGGTTCGATCAAAGATGGCTGAAGGCGTTCCAATTATTCTGATCAATAGAACTCCACCTGGTGGATTTGGCCGAGCAATTCGCTCATGCTTGCAACATTTTTCTGGTGAAGTTGTTGCTATTGTTATGGCCGATCTCTCAGATGATCCTAACGATATTGTAAAATGTTATCACAAGTTAAACGAAGGATATGATGCTGTTTTTGGATCTCGTTTTATTGAGGGCAGTGTTGTTAAGGAATATCCACGCATAAAATTAATTGCAAATCGTTTAGGCAATAAACTTATTCAGATAATGTTTAAGACTAAGCATAACGATCTTACAAATGCTTTTAAAGTTTATAGTGCCGAATCAATTCGCTCCTTGATGCCCCTTTATTCTTCTCATTTTAATCTTACGATTGAGTTATCTTTGGGTTTAATGATCCGAAACTACAAGGTGGCAACAGTGCCGGTTAATTGGTACGGAAGAAATTGGGGCTGCGCAAAATTCAAAATCAAAGAATTAGGGCGAAGGTATTTTGCTACATTATTTAAACTTTATGCCGAACGGATATTCATTATGGATGATGTCTCGACCGAGCATAAAATGAAACTTCGCTCTCTTCGTGAAGATGAATCATCAATTGAACAAGTAATTCGATCGAGGATAAATGCAAACGATATTAGTAACGGGTGGAGCGGGGTTCGTAGGATCTAATCTCGCAATTCACTTCAAGAATGATATTTTAAATTGTCGCGTCATTGCTCTTGATAATCTTAAGAGACGTGGCTCCGAACTTTCTTTAAATAGGCTTAAGAAGGCAGGGATTGAATTTGTTCATGGAGATGTCAGAGTCAAAGAAGATCTTTTAGCCGTTGGAAAAGTTGATATAATTCTTGATTGCTCTGCTGAACCTTCAGTTTTAGCAGGAGTTTCAGGATCTCCTGATTACGTGATTCAAACAAATTTAGTTGGAACCCTTAATGCATTAGAACTAGCTCGGATTCATGGTTCGTCTTTTATTTTTCTTTCTACCAGTCGTGTTTACCCAATAGTGCAGATTAATGATCTAACATTTGAGGAAACAGAAACACGTTTTGAGCTTAGTAAAAATCAAAAAACTCAAGGTGCTTCTGAGCGAGGAATTTCTGAGGATTTTTCATTACAAGGGGCACGCTCGATCTATGGAGCCAGTAAATTAGCTTCTGAGTTATTTATTAAAGAATATGTGGAAAGCTACGGAATCAAGGCCGTTATTAATCGTTGCGGTGTACTTACTGGACCATGGCAAATGGGGAAAGTAGATCAGGGTGTAATTGTGCTTTGGATAGCAAGACATATTTATGGTGGAGAGCTTTCCTATATCGGCTACGGTGGTCAAGGAAAGCAAGTCAGAGATATCATGCATGTTGATGATCTATGTAACTTAGTTTCATATCAACTTAAAAATATGGATCTCGTAAATTCCCAAATTTTCAATGTTGGCGGTGGACGGCAAGTAAGCATTTCCTTATGTGAGCTAACTGAGCTATCTCAGCGAATCACCGGCAAGAAGATCTCAATCAAATCTATTAAAGAGGACAGGCCCAATGATTTGAGGATCTATCTTACGGATTGCTCAAAAGTTTCTGCCTTATCCAACTGGAGACCTAATATATCCCCAGGTCAAATTGTAGAGGATATATCTAAATGGATAATTGACAATAAGGTCGCTTTAGAACCTATACTCACTTAGGTTTATTTCTTCGAGTATTAAGTGTTAAGAACCATTTCATTCCTGATTTATATTCTTTGTTTTGTTTTAGTTCTACCCAGATATTTTTATAATACTCTTGGCACAGGGCTAGATAATTCTTGGCAGATTTCGCTTGAATTAGCCTTAAAAGAGGGCTTAATTTTCGGTCGTGATTTTATATTTACATATGGTCCGTTAGGCAATCTGACTTCTCGCCTTCCATTTGAAGCATCAAAACTAAAATATATTTTCTCAGATCTATTTTTGTATAGCACTTTAGCCTATGCCCTCTTTATTACTTGGAGTTGGTCAAGAAGTATTTGGTCGGCACTTTTGGCATTGTTTTGTTTCTATATTTTAGGAACTGCCATGTTTTATGTGGAACTTCCGATGTTCCTTTTATTATTTTCAATATTTTTTATATTTTGTTATCAAAAAACTTTAAGATTTCATTTCCTGATAATCTCTTTAATCAATGCAACATTCGCTCTTTATGTAAAACTGAATACTGGATTAATTGCATTGATTATTGTGATTGGAGTTTCACTATTAACGAATCTAAGTCAAAAAAAATATAAAGGAACGATAATTGTATTTTGTGTTTCGATTCTAATTGTCTTTCTTTCAACTTTTTTAGTTCCAGTTGATTTAAAAAATTATATTATTGCCTCAGCTCATATTGCCAATGGCTACAACGATGCCATGTATCTCGATCAGCCTGATAAATCTCATTATGTCTTTTGGGCATTAGGAACCTTGGGAATTTTTATTCTAGTGTCGCTAGTTTCCATCAGAACGCTCTTCAATTCAGTAAATTCACTGATTTTGATCTTTTCAATCACGCTTTGTCTCTTTGTAGTTTTTAAACAAGGATTTGTTCGAGCAGATGAGCATGTCTTTGCTTTTTTTGAGTTCACGCCAATCTTATTCGGAATGTGGGCATTCTTTGCAGATGAAAAGATTAAAGGGCGTACTTGCTTTGTTGCATTGGCAGCTTGTGTAATTTCAGTAATGGCAAAAAATCCATATTTTAGTTGGTCGTTGCCTTTAGAAAAATTTGATGGATTTGCAAATTATCAAAAACAATACTTGGAAGTCACTACAATCGATAAAGCTCCTTTGGAGATTCCAGTTGGGGCAAAATTACCTCCAAGTTTCATCGAAAAAATTGCTAATGGATCTGTGGATATTATTCCAGAAGAAATATCCATTGCTTTTTATAATAACCTTAAATATCGACCACGTCCCGTCATGCAGTCATATAGTGCATACGACTCTTATTTAGATGGATTAGGAGAAACAAAATATATTTCAAGTCAGGCACCTGATTTTATTATTTTCTCACCAAATTGTATTGATGATCGATACTGCTTTTTTGATGAAACTAAAATTAAACTTGCATTGCTAAAATGGTACGAGGTTCACGATTTTTCTGACAATCGTATTTTACTAAAAAAGATAACAGAACCTAAACACCAAGAAAATATTATCTTTAATCCAATACAAGTAAAAATTGGCAAACGAATAAAAATCCCAGAATCTGATCATTTATTACTTCTTTCAGCAAATCTAAATTACTCATTTTTAGGAAAAATTGTTAGAGCATTTTATAAACCACCGGCTTTAAACATAAGATTTAAAACAGAAGATGGCTGGAGTAGAAAATACAGAATCATTATCCCTATACTTAAAGGTGGAGTGATAATTAACAAATTTATTTCTTCAATCGAAGATGCAAAAAAGATTTTTAATAAAGATCTAAAATCACTAACTAAAGTAAGTGAGATTAAGATTACTTCAGCTTCACCATGGGCTTATAACTATGACTTTGAAAGTACGTTTAGAGAAGTAATAATCAAATAAGGCTATTTTGCTTTTATCTTCTTTTTTAGGTGTGCAAGATATGCTGTAATATTTTTAACGGGTTTTCCTGCGAAGAGTTTGCCATTGAATGCTTTTGTTGTACTTAACCAAGCACCATCACATTCAACCGCCATAAAGACTTTCTTCTTATATGCTTTCAACTTTTTGCCAGAGAATATTCTTGTTGCATTTGTATTAGTGACTGTAATTATATCACTTTCATTAGTTCTATTTTCAACATCACTTTTATTTCCGGCTGCGATAATACGCAAAGAGGCGCAATCTGCGGCATTTCTTACCGTTAGTGTGGCAGCATTTGTAGTTAAATTTTTAGAAATTGCTAGTTGGATATCTTGACCTGGAGTTGATACATCAATTGTTTGTGGTGTCTCATTTGGAGTCGTGTAGTTTGTAACTTGAGTAAGGCTGGTAGTTGTTTTAGTAAATGCAGCTGTGTAAACGGTGGAATTACCAGCCGTATCATAGGCAGTTAGGGTTAAAGTATGAGCACCATCAGAGAAATCTGAAAGGCTGATACTTTTTTGAAAACCAGAATTACTAGCGTAAGGTTTATCTGGATATAAATTCCTCGCTGCTATTCTAAAATCTTCAGGAAGAAAAGACTCGACTAGAGTACCATCAATTTGTGCTTCGATCGTAGCAATTCGAATGCCATCTAATGCATAGCCAGCAAGATCTAATGTCGCGTAGCGACCAGATCCATCAGCAGCAGGAGCATCGACTGAAAGAATAGGAGCGGAAGTATCACTATAACTAGAATTAATAACAACCGGTGCGCGGGATAGAAAAGATCTAGCGTTTACTGTGGCATATAAATAATAAGTAACTCCAGTCGTTTCCGAACTAGTATCCCACAATAGAACATCGCTAGATCTGTTTGCATTCAATGTTCCAATTAAAGTACCGCCAGTAGTAGAATTGGAAGTATTTTTGTAGACTGAAACAGAGGAAGTTCTGTCACCACCGACAACGATTGCAAATTGATCGCCAGCCTCATGATCTGCGGCTAATCTAAGATCATCAAGAATAAGAGTAGTAGAGTCATCCCTTTCATGGCCATCTACTCTAAAAGATATCACGTTGTTACTTTGTGCTGGATTCGACCAGTAGTCTCCATTTTTAGAAACGCCACCTTCTTCAATTGCAGCTACAGAAAGATCTGTACAGTATCGACCACGGCCATTTGTTCTCAGAACGATATCATCGGATGTGTAAGCATCAAAGTTTGGATGTTCCCAACCAAATCTTAAAACTGTGTGGTCAGCATCAATATCAACATCAGGGATAGCTAAAGTGACACAAGCTCGTTTATACAAACTTGCATTAATCGGATTTGTTAATTGTCTTAGAGAGAGAAAAACATGCGTATCGCCATCGGCCGTTCCTCCACTTTGGAGATTTTTTGCTTCAAAATAATCCCCATTATATGCATCACCCTTGTTATCAAGATACTGATTTCCAGGATAAAGAGTTGCCTCTTGTTGGCTCACTAGAAATGACCAATCAGAGCTACTGCTAAAATTTACAGGATTACCTTTAACATGTGTATAATAATCCCTGCCACCTTCAATATCAGGCATTTTAAAATATGCAGAATCTCTTTGATTAATAGATATTGTTCCTGGAGAGACAATAAGAGTCGGTGTGACAGGTGCAGTAGTAACGGCAGAATGTCCTAGCCTTACCCAATCGACACAAAAAGCTTCATTGTTTCTAATTCCTGGATCGATTCTAATTGCGCCAATATTTCCGCTCCAATTGCCAGATCCACCCAAGCTTAAGTCATGCATGTCAAATGTGTAAACACCGTTTACTGTAAAATATTTATTTCTTGCTCCAATTGGAGAGAGATTTTCATCAAAGAAAATGACTTGCATTGTATTATTGAAACTCAGTCCCTCAATATTAAATGTAAGATATCTAAATACGCTTGAATCTATTGTGGCATTTGCTCCTGGCTGACTAATACGAAAGCTTGGATCTGTTCCGGTTGTAGTTCCACAAAATTTTCCAGCAGTAAAGCTAGATCCGGAAATCTCAACAATTGAACTGCTAACTATGTCTGTTGAGCTTGCCATGTCGACAGGAGCTAAATTTTGAGTATAGAAATCATCGTAATTCATTCCTATTACGTTATAACTTCCAGGAAAAAATCGGCTTGTATTATTAGAGATTGAGGTACTAGATCCACTAGCAACACTAGGTTCGGTTCTTTCAACATAACCATCTGTGGGATCAGTATTATCGTCGATAAAAAAAGAAACCAGACTTCCCGCATCAGAAGAATAAGTAGTGTTAAATGTTGAACAGGAAGTTGATGAAGGTGTAAGTTGAATCCAATCGAATTTTACTTGAGCACCAATTGAGTTGCGCAATGGAAAGATTCCAAGTCCTTTATTAGTTCCATTTGAC
>JAWXBT010000267.1:0-4023 GCA_034440315.1 bacterium | reverse complement strand
GCCTATGCAGATGCCTTTAGAGAAACTGGATTAGAATTCCCAGAAACCTGTCCCTATGTCATCAATGATGTCTCACATCGCTCTGTTGTAATCACAGAGTATGGAATCTAATTATGAAAGTCAACTTCAATGTAATTGGCATTGTCAGAGCGTTGTATCATAATCCAGAAATCATCGTGGACGAGGCAACAGCCGCCCTAGACAACACACTGAGCGCGAGTTTATGCAATCCATCGAAGCCATGAGTGGACATAAAA
This sequence comes from bacterium, assembly GCA_034440315.1. GTDB lineage: Bacteria > Bdellovibrionota_C > UBA2361 > UBA2361 > J135 > JAWXBT01. The sequence goes on along the minus strand of JAWXBT010000267.1, from coordinate 3,766 downwards.
CGATGATTATGATCGCTCATCGCTTGAGTACTGTAAAAAACTGCGATCAGCTCTATCAATTAGTAAGAGGCAAAGTCTTGGCTCAAGGGACTTATACAGAACTTCTAAATACTTGCTTAGAATTTCAAGAAATAGCAAATCAACTACAAAATACCGATGCATGAAAACATGAAACTTCTCAATATTGGCTGCGGAAAATCATTTCATTTAGAATGGAGCAATATTGACTTAGTGGCTGCAACTCCGTCAATACGAGTGCATGATATTCGCAAAAGTTTACCCTATGCTAATAGTTATTTTAACGCCTGCTATAGTTCTCATGTAATTGAGCATTTGATGTCCCATGAAGCCCATCAGCTTGTTTCTGAGACTTTTCGTGTACTAAAGTCAAATGGCATTTTTAGAGTTGTTGTACCTAATTTGGAATTGATCGCCCAAAAATATCTGCAAGCATTAACACAAGTGACATCAGGTGATTTGCAAGCAGAGCCAGACTATGATTGGATGATGCTCGAACTTTATGATCAGACAGTACGCACATTTAATAGTGGTGAAATGGGGCAATATTTAGGGAATTGCAACATCAAGAACAAAGAATTCGTCCTGTCTCGCATTGGCTCTGCCGCCGAAGATTACTGGCATAATCAAGAGATATCTAAGCAAAAATCCCTGTGGGATAAAATAAGATCTAAAAGTCCAATTTGGCTATTGCAAAAAGCTAGAATAATCCTTACTAAGGCTTGTGTAAGATTAATTGCAGGCGAAGAAGTAAAACTTACATTTGATGAGGTCTTATTTCGGAATACAGGAGAAATTCATCGCTGGATGTATGACCGTTTTTCGCTAAAACGTATGTTAGAACAAGTAGGCTTTGTAAATGTTTCAATCTTTTTATCTGATACTAGTCAAATTCCAGACTTTAATAAATACAATTTAGATGTTGTTGAAGATCGAGTAAAACACCCTGACTCTTTATTTATGGAAGGAACTAAACCATAGTTGTGAACAAAAAGGCATTACTATATACACCATTTGCTCTTGCTCCAATCCACTTTGAAACTGGGCTAGAGCTAGTAGAAAAATATTTACAAAAGGGGTACAGTGTCACCTTACTAACCTGTTCTGGCAAGTTGCCTGCCTGTGCGCCAAATCCCTATCATTACGAGCATAATTGTCGATTTTGCAAATCAAGACTCCATTCAGGTCTAAAATGGATTGGACAGGAAAGAGTAAAAGTGCGAGATTTTTATGCCATTACTGAGCAGCAGCAGAAAAAGATTGAGGAAATTCGTGCACTGGAGGTATCTTCACTCGATATGCTCGCCAAGATTGAGCTTGAGGGGTCTGATATTGGGTTGGCAGCTCTAAGATCTGTAATTTTTGCGCTAAACGAGCCACGCCCTGATGTAATTCAACATAAAGATTTAATTAGAAATTACTTAGCAACTACGGCGATCGTCCATTTTTCCATTCAAAAACATTTACTCGAACATCAACCTGACGAATTTATTTTATTTAATGGCTCTTTTGCAGCAATACGTCCAGCTTTAAGACTTGCTCAAAAGCTTAATATTACTACCTATGTGCATGAGACATCCGATGTGCCAGAACGATATTCTCTTACCAAGAATGCTTATCCGCATGATTTGGCGGTCATAAAAGCAGAAATAGAATTTGTCTATAATTCTTCTCCATTGCCCGAAGAAGAAAAAAAACAGATAGCCCATATATGGTATGAAGAAAGAATTCATAATCGAATTAAAAGTTGGTGGTTTGACTTTACCAAAAACCAGCAAAAAGGTTTATTACCGAAGGGTTTAACTTCCAAAACAGTAAATATCGCTATCTTTAATTCCTCAGAAGGAGAGTTTAATACTATTACTGAGTATGATAATCTCATTTATAGAAACCAAAATGACGGTATCTATCAGATACTAAATAGCTTCCACCAAAATACTGACATTCGATTTTTCTTGAGAATTCACCCCAATTTAGCCAAGGCAAATAACACCCAGAAGAAGTTTTTACAGGTTCTTGCTCATGAGTTTGACAACTTAGAAATAGTTCCACCTGAATCACCAGTTAGTACATACGATTTAATTAGTACCTCCGATATTGTTATTACTTTTAACTCTACAGTCGGCATTGAATCCGTTTACAAAGGCAAACCTTCAATTTTAATGGGAAGAGCAATATATGAAGATCTTGGAGGTTTAATCAAACCAAATAGTCATGATGAACTGGTTGAAATTATACAAAATTATGCTCTACATCGTTCTCTTCCAAGTGTAGAATTTGCGGAACTAGCTGTAATTAAGTATGGTCTTTTTCAAAAGTATTGGGGACATACTCTAGAATATGTAAAGGTTTATAGCATCAACAAAGCATCATTGCATCGAGATGGAAAAGAATACTTTGCACAAGTTAGTTTGTCTTCGATTGCCCTTAGTCTTATTCCTCGGATGATCCTGAAACTACAAAAACTAAGGATAAAATACTTACATTGGAAGCATTAAAATGAAAGTCGTGCATCTCAATACCTATGACGTTATTGGTGGTGCTGCTCGTGCTGCCTATCGATTACATCAAGGACTTCAACAAATTGGGGTGAAGTCACAGATGCTAGTCCAAACCAAAGCGAGTGATGATTACTCAGTGACTGCGCCGACATTTTGGCTAGACAGAATAGTGGATAAGTATAGACCTAATTTAGCTAAACTATCATTACCTCCCATGCAGGGTCTTTTCTCGCCTCAATGGTTGCCAGATACAGTCCTGACAAGAATTAGAGAAAACCAACCAGATATCATTAATTTGAATTGGATATGTGACGGTTATCTCCAAATAGAGACCTTAGCAGAGCTATCTCAACCTGTAGTTTGGACATTGATGGATATGTGGGCATTTACAGGAGGATGTCATTATGGCAATATTTGTGATCGATATATAAATTCCTGTGGGGCTTGTCCACAACTTTATAGTACAAAAGACCAAGACCTATCTAGATGGGTATGGCAAAGAAAAGCAAAAGCGTGGAAAGGAATAGATCTAACAGTTGTTTCTCCTAGTCACTGGTTGGCAAAGTGTGCTAGTTCTAGCTCTCTTTTTCAAAATTTACCTGTTAAAGTTATACCTTTTGGACTAGATATACGGAGATACAAACCTACGTCTCAAATACTGGCACGGGAGTTATTAAACTTGCCCCAAGACAAGCAAATTATTTTGTTTGGAGCAGTGGCGGCAACCAGTGATTTGAGGAAAGGATTCAATTTTCTTCAGATTGCTTTAAAGAATTTGAGTCAATCGGGATATGCAGATCGATTTGAATTGGTCATATTTGGTGCAAGCGAACCTCTAACACCTATTGATTTGGGTTTGAGAGCGCATTATCTGGGAAAACTTCACGATGATATTACGTTACAGATTACATATGCTGCCGCAGATGTGATGATTGTCCCATCCTTACAAGAAGCATTTGGACAGACTGCCACAGAAGCACTTGCTTGTGGAACGCCTGTAGTGGCTTTTGCTGGTACGGGGTTAGATGATATAGTTGATCATCAGAAAAATGGCTATTTAGCAATCAATTCTAATACTCATGATTTGGCAAAAGGGATTGTTTGGGTATTAGAGGACAGAGATCGCTACTTAAATCTCGCACACCAAGCAAGAGCAAAAGCTGAGAGGGAATTTTCTCAAGAACTGCAAGCAAAGCGTTATCTAAAATTATTTGAAGAAATTTTATCCAGTCGGTCTTCAAAGCAAT
>JAWXBT010000266.1:0-3285 GCA_034440315.1 bacterium | reverse complement strand
TTTTTTAATTATTTCATAAAAGGTACTTGGGGCAAATCCGAGAGCACCAAGCGGATCGTCAAACGCACTATCTACATCGATAGACCAGATAATGATCTCGGGATTAAATTTTTCAATCCATGGCATTGCCTCTTAGTTATATCGATCTAAAATTTCATTTGGGGAGGCGGCTGGTTCGACCCTAGAGATTTCTTCTCTAAATTCTTTCTCTCTAAATTCTTTTCCCCTAAACTCTAAACTTAAAATATTGGAGGCTGAATATACGGGGTGCCGTTTTGTTCCTAAAATAGGATCATCATGCCTATGTGGAAATTCCCGAGCTATTCCAATAAACTTTTCCTTCTTTGAATCATAAAAACCATCTAAATATTTACCGCTCTTTTGATAACGGAACTGGTTCCGTATACCCTAGACACACGAAACAACACCGTATCAACTTATGATCCCACAAAGGATTTTGTTCGAAGTTGTATTGAAGGTGGAGTTGCTGGAGGACTTGGTGGTATTGGAGGCGTCGTTGCCGGTTGCGCATTAACAACACTGGGAAAGTACACTGCCGATGTCGTAACAGGTGAGGCTTTCGAGAGACGAAAGTTAACAGGCACAGAACTTGGTTCCCTAGATCCCCAAAGTTTAGCTTTGTTGACAAGTCTACAAAAAAAGGGAGGATCATGTGATAGGGAAGTATATGAAGTCACCTCGGTTCATGCATCCCACCCTGCCTGATCCTTCAGTGGACACAATATTGGAACGGGATAAAACCTATCGTGATCTTCGTGATCAGTTTAATCAACGCCAACAGCAGTTAATAGGACAGAAAGCATCCAAAGGAAGATAAATTTTGAAATAATTAAACTAATAATTGATAGTTATGAAATATTTAGATACCAACTTATCAAACTCAGTCGAACTTTGCTGAGTCTGAGATATTTGTAGCACTTTCCCAATTTGTAGATAGTTGGATGGTGTCTACGGAGGATCCTCCGCGACAAAGATGGAATGCTGCTGGCTTAACCGCATGGCTAGTGCGTCCATTATTTGATGTTCAGGAGGCCGACATTATCAAATGGCGGGATACTGCCAAGATCGAAGTTGAAGGATCCGGTTGTGGTCATGGCATGACCGAGTTGGTGCAAACTCCGCGTGAGCTGATCCACAGACGAATTATTAGAGGTATAAATAAAACCTCAAGAGATCTATTGTGTGAACTGCTAAGCAAAGGGCTCAATACTGACGGTACTTTGAAGATCAATACCAGAAATACGAGAAATTCTATCCTTGGCGATTATCGGCCAGCGACTACAAAAATCTAGTTTAAAGATACTTAGGAAATTCACTGAATTGTTTGTCTAAGACAGTTTTTCTTAATGACACTCACTATATAATAAATATTAAAATTATTGAATAATATCAGCATGCAAAAGTGCGACGTTGTAATAATAGGTGCCGGTGCTGCTGGTCTAATGTGTGGCATTGAGGCCGGTAAACGAGGACTTAATGTATTTGTATTAGAGAAAAGCGAAAAGATTGGTAAAAAGATTCTGATTTCTGGTGGCGGACGTTGTAACTTTACTAATTTAAATGCCACAGCAAAATCTTATCAATCTGAAAACGAACATTTTTGTAAATCTGCTCTAGCACGATATACACAAAAAGATTTTATCACTTTAGTTGAAAAGCATGACATTGAATATTACGAAAAGAAATTGGGACAACTTTTTTGCAAGGATTCCTCTAGACAGATTGTAGAACTTTTACAAAATGAATGTAATGCTGCCAAAGTAAAAATTAGATGTGATTGTGAGGTTATCAAAATATCGAATCAAGGTAACTTTCAGATCGAAACCAATCAAGGCTCTTTCGAATCTAAATCTTTAGTTATTGCTACCGGCGGTATTTCTATTCCAAAAATGGGAGCTACAGGATTTGGATATGATATCGCAAAACAATTTGGTTTAAATATTACTGAAAGGCTCCCGGGATTAGTTCCATTCATATTTGATCAGAACTATTTAAATTATTTCTCTGATCTTTCAGGTATCTCCATTGATGCAAAAGTTAGCTGCCGTAATATAACATTTCGAGAAAATATATTAATAACTCACAAAGGTGTTAGTGGACCTGCTATCTTGCAAATCTCTTCTTATTGGAGAAAGGGAGATTCTGTTAAAATTGATTTACTTCCTGATATCGATATTTCAGAAATAATTACAAATCAGATTAAAGAAAATGGTCTGGTCGAAATAAAAACTCTTTTATCAAACTACCTAGCAAAAAGATTTGTACAAAGAATTTTTGAAAGTTGGCTTGAAAGTAAACCTGTCAAACAATTGCTTCCCAAAGATATTCAGAAAATCTCAGATTTCTTTCATAATTGGATCATAACTCCTATTGATACAGAAGGGTATAAAACTGCCGAGGTTACCCTGGGAGGTGTTGATGTAAATGAAATTTCATCAAAAACTTTTGAATCTACAAAGATGCCAAACCTATATTTTATAGGTGAAGTTATTGATGTTACAGGTTGGTTGGGAGGTTATAACTTTCAATGGGCCTGGTCTTCGGGCTTTTGTTGCGGTCAATACGTTTAATTTGCTCTGTAATAGAATCAAAATTTGATGCTAAAGCCTATTTCTGGTTAATATCTCTCAGGTCAAAATTTTTATAACTAGTAAGCCATCATTATGAACACACAACAATTTCAAGCAGATCTTAAAACTCTCGAAGATAGATTCAATGCTCTTAAACCTGAAATGGAATTAACTATCAGAGATCCTGAAATGGGTGTTGAAGGATATGTTGTTGTTTGGACAACCTTAGCTGCAAAAGGCGGCCCACTTGGAAGATGCGGAAAAGGCGGAACTAGAATTACTCCTAACCTCTCTTTAGATGAAGTTAAAATGTTAGCTAAAATTATGGCTCTTAAAAACTCTGCTGCCGGACTACCACTAGGTGGTGCCAAATCGGGACTAAAAGCGGATCCCAATGCTCCAGATTTTGAAAAGAAATATCGAAGATTTGTATCCCTTGCTAAACCAACTCTTATTGAGAATGGTGGCATCTTTGGTGGTTTTGGTTTCGATATCGGAGGAAATCCAATTCAAGCTGTTTGGGCTTGTGATGAAATGAAATCAAATCGGGGCTTCACCGGCAAATGTGTGGAAATGGGTGGCACAGATTATGATCGTGAAGGCATAGCTGGACTAGGTGTTTCAATCGCTGCCGAAACATTACTCGCATGCGAAGGTAAAAAAATTGCTGGAACAACTTGCGCCATACAAGGAC
>JAWXBT010000265.1:0-5963 GCA_034440315.1 bacterium | reverse complement strand
GACAAAGACAGCTGGCTTAACATTTTTTGATCGTAAAGCTTATACGGGACTTTTACGTTATGCAGTTATAAGAGCGACTCTAATTGGTGAATCTCTTGTTACAATCGTTACTAGCGCACCTTTGCCAGAGGCAGAAGAGGCGGTTAAAACTCAATTGGAAAACCTAGCAAAACATTTAAATTGTACATCTTTGATTTGGGCAATTAATCATACAAATACGGATGTTTCTTCGGGAGATGAGCTTAGAACAATTTCTGGGCCTGGATTTATCAAGGAAAAGATTAGAGGCAATACTTATAAAATTACACCTAATTCTTTCTTTCAGACAAACTCCAGTGCTGCTGGATTACTGATGGATACCGTTACCTCCTTTGCTATGACAGCAAATCCAGAGCTTTTATTAGATCTTTATTGTGGCTCCGGTTTTTTCTCAATTCCACTAGCTAAGAAAATTAATAAAGTTATTGGTATAGAAATTGTTCCTGAAGCAATTCAAGATGCTATTGAAAATGCCAAAAATAATAATGTTTCAGTTGACTTTAGAGTTGCCAAAACTGAAAGTGCAGATTGGAAAAGTATTGAAGCGGATACAATCATCTTAGATCCGCCCCGAGCTGGACTTCACGATAAGGTTATCGCCGATATTATGATCGCTATGCCAAAAAATATTGTCTATGTTTCCTGTAATTTTAAAAGTTTTGCCCGTGAAATGGTTAGCTTAGGACCTAAATACGAAGTTTCGCAGATGGTGGCAATTGATATGTTTCCACATACGCCTCACGTAGAGTTAGTTTCGCATCTTGTGAGAAGATAATATATTGGATTCAAAAATCTGATTCTTCAGTTGTAAAAAGATATGGCTTGCATCATTTTATAGATAAACGATTATTTCACTTGTTTATCAAAACACTAAATATTAGAATGATACTTAAAAACGAACTAGTGCTTGATTATCTTTCTTCCGAGATTTAGACCATGCCAACCTTCCCAGTCAGTGAATCCAAAGAACTTGAACTTCTTTCAAAGATGAAGTCTCTTGGTATCTACGAAGGTGACATTACTGAAAAATTCATTAGAGGAAGTGGTCCAGGCGGTCAAAAAATTAATAAAACAGCTTCCTGTGTATATCTTCAACATAGACCCAGTGGAATTGAAATTAAGTGCCAAGCCTCAAGGTCTCAGGCTTTAAATCGATTTATTGCAAGAAAGGAGTTGTGCACTAAAATTGAAGAGAGAATTTTAGGCAGAGAGTCTCAAAAGCAACGAGATATTCACAAAAAAAGAAAGCAAAAAGCTCGTCGATCAAGACGAACAAAAGAGAAGATCTTAGGGGATAAAAGAGCCCGATCCGACGTAAAATCTAAACGTAGCAAGGTTTCTCAGGACTAAAACTCAGTAAAAGTGATTTTTGCATTAAATTGCGATCTCTTAGTATAATCGCCACCATTAAATGACTGCGATAGTTCTTGCCACTCTTAATGCTAAGTATATTCACGCCTCTTTTGGGCTTAGATATCTTTATGCCAATCTTGGTGCACTGCAAGAAAAAACCAAACTTCTTGAATTCGAAATCAGTGATCGATCTCTAGAGACTGCTGAGGAAATTTTAAAATATAATCCTAAAATATTAGGCCTTGGTGTTTATATTTGGAATATTGCTGAAAGCATTAAGCTAATAAAAGTTCTAAGAAAAGTTAAACCAGAACTTATCATCGTAGTTGGCGGACCTGAAGTTAGTTACGAGATTCAAAGCCAAGAGATTTATAACTTAGTTAATTATGTTGTCACAGGAGAAGCGGATTTAACATTTCCAAAACTCTGTGAAGATCTTTTAAATGATATTAAGCTAGAATCGAAAATCATCTACTCTCCAGTTCCGGAACCACCAGCAATAAGACTTCCCTATGACTACTATTCCGATTCGGATATAAAAAATCGAATTGTTTACGTTGAAGCTTCAAGAGGTTGTCCATTTACATGTGAGTTCTGTCTTTCATCTTTAGAAATTCCGGTAAGAGCATTCGATCTAGATTTAATGCTTTCAGAATTTACTAAATTATTATCTCGGGGCGTTCATCATTTTAAATTCGTTGATCGTACTTTTAATCTAAATTTAAAAACAAGTAAGAAGATATTAGAGTTCTTTTTGGCTAACTATAAACCAGGACTTTTCGTTCATTTTGAAATGGTTCCCGATCGATTGCCCATACAGTTAAGAGAAATTATTGCAAAGTTTCCTGCCGGAGCTCTTCAATTTGAAGTTGGAATTCAATCCTTTAATCCAGAAGTTGGTATTTTAATAAGTCGAAAGCAGGATTTTGATAAACTTGCTGAGAATCTCATATATTTAAAGGAAAATACGACAGTACATGTTCATGCTGATTTGATCGTTGGTTTACCAGGCGAGACCATCGAAAGTTTTGCAAGCGGATTTGATAAACTTATAACCCTTGGTCCGCAAGAGATTCAAGTTGGGATATTAAAACGGTTGCGCGGAACTCCAATTATTCGACATGATCAAGCTTGGGGCATGGTTTATAGCGATGATGCTCCATATGAAATATTAAAAAATAATCAGATTGATTATGAAACTATGCAACGCATGCGCCGCTTTTCTAGATATTGGGATCTGGTTGCAAATAGTGGCAACTTTATGGAAGGCTGTAAACTTCTTTGGCAAAACAAAGAAAGTTCTTTTTATGAATTCTTAAAATTTAGCGACTGGCTTTATTTAGAAACAAATCAACGATTTGGAATCGCTTTAAATAAACTTGCCTTATATCTTTTTCATTATCTGACTAAAGTGGCTCTTCACCCGGAGTTAGTTGTAGCTCAGGCTATTAGTAATGATTTTAGTAGATTGTCTCGAAAAGACCTACCAGATCAAATTCAAATTATTTTAAAAGAGACAAAAAATTCTTCTAAAACTGTGCGAAACACTCTGCAATTTCCTCTTAAACGCCAAGCTCGGCATTTGGTTGCTTCAAACGAATAAAATTAAGAATTTCTTTATTTAACTTCTCAGATTGATCTACTGGAGTGACGTGTCTTGAATCCTTAATTTCTACAACTTGAGCAGATTGCATTTTTTTAGAGTACCAAGCTTTATAAGATACGGAAGTATAATCCTTATCTCCAGAAACAATTAATGCTGGGCAAGTAATCTTTGAAAGTCGATCAACAATACTCCAATTTAACATGCAGTAAAAAGTTTTCAGGTAACTTTTTTTATTATTTTTTAAGAATCTTTCATAAAAAATCTTTTGAATATCTGCTTGCTCTGGATTAGGAAATAAATTATTTGACATGATCTTAGCAAAAGATTTCATCGAAAGGATTTTCATTAAACAAATTCTATAAGAAAACTTTATCCACTGTGAAATTCCTTTTGGCTTAAGCTCTACAATACTATTTATGACAGTAATTGAGGCAACTGTTTCTGGATAAGTGGCCGCTACCTCCATAGCTACCATGCCTCCCATTGAAACTCCTATCAGATGAGTCGGAGTACCAAGAATTGTCTTAGTAAATTCCTTAATATCAGATGCAAAAAGAGAAATAGAGTATTCTTCTTCTCCCTTGTGAGATCGACCATGGCCTCTAAAATCTAAGACAATAACTTTAAAAAATTTTGATAGTTCCTTTGTTTGAAATTCCCAATCTTCAAGACAAGATCCTAGGCCGTGCAGAAATACTAATGGTGCACCCTGACCATGTGTTTCATAATAGATATCGCAATTATTAATCTTGATTAATGGCATAGAGTTGCTGGAACAAAATCCCTGCTGTAAGCAAATCTGTCAAGCCATTCGCTATATCAAATATCATTAATCTTTATTGAGCATCGCCTTGGCAGTCTCTTCTGGATCTACTTTGTAAGAACTCGAAGCGAGTTTATCTTTGATAAATTTTACTCTATTTAGTCTGTCTCTTAACCAACTTAGATTTAATAATGTAGGACTTCGAGGACGTTGTTTTAATTCCCCTTCAATATCTAAGGCATCTTTAGCTTTGTCATTACAACAAACTTTTTTATTACATCCACAATCACTCATTTTTCTACCACCTGAACAACATAATTACTTCCACAGCCCCAAGGGGCCTGTTGCGAAACTCTCTCCTACTGCAAAAAGAGATCTTTGGCCTGCAACTTCGTCAGTCATCGAGATAAAATCCTCAACATGTCCCAGTGGATATGCTTGCGGTTTTCTCTCTCGATTTCCTCGTCTCGGCTCAAATCTCTCTTTTCTCGTAACGGAGGTAGTTTCGCAACGGCCCCAAAGAATTGGCTCTGCCGTTATTATCGGCATATTTTATTACCGACTTGAGAAAGAGTGACTTTTTTATGAGATTTTTAGGAAGGAAGAGGAGAAGAAAAGAGAATGATTTTAAGGTACTGGGGCCAAAATCCTCAAAAAGAATTCCTGACCCCAGAAAGTCTAAGCTAGATTAGCTATGTGACTTAGAAACTTTGTGGAACTCAGCTGTTGCTTTTGCTTCGTTCGCCTTAGTGTCCTTAGCCCATTGTTCCATCATCTCTTTAGATGAGAAACAATATGTTTTCTTAGAAGCAGTATCTACCCAGTTGATGCTGCAATCTGTTGAAACTTGCTTACCCATGGTCAAGCCCATAGCGCAATGATTTCCGTATTCACCTGTAACGGCAGAATTAGTCTCAGCACTAACAACACCTGAGAAAGCTACTGCGCAAAGAGCAAAAGCTGAAACAACTATATTTTTCATAATCAAAACTCCAAACTAAATAAATAACAAATTAAAAATAATCAAAAGTTTGATACTGCTAAACTTTCGACACTTATCCGACATTTAGACGCTGTTTACAATGGAAATGTTCAGTTTTGAACAGAAGTTTGATTTAATAAGAGAGAAGTAAAATGGCTCCCCGGGAAGGACTCGAACCTACGACCAGGTGATTAACAGTCACCTGCTCTACCAACTGAGCTACCGGGGAACACAGGGACCGCATTATGCATGAAAAGATTTATGGCTGCAATGTAGGGCTTGGAATTTTTATAATCCCACATCCCTTCTGCCATTAAAGGCATGAGATAGTGTGATATCGTCAGCAAATTCGAGCTCTCCGCCCTTTGGTAAACCATGAGCTAGTCGAGTAGAAAGAACTCCCAACGGAGCCAACGATTTGGCAATATATAAAGCTGTAGCATCACCTTCAACAGTGGCATTTAAGGCCAAGATAACCTCACGTATCCCCTCATCCTTAACTCTGGCAATTAATTCTTTTAGGCGCATACTATCAGGTCCTTTTCCACGAAGTGGAGCCCATAAGCCTTGTAGTACGTGATAAACACCGCGGTATTCGCCAGATCTTTCAATTGAAAGTACGTCGGCTGGCTTTTCAACAACACAAAGAAGGGCTTTGTCCCGATTCGGATTACTACAGATCGAGCAAATTGGCTCCTCTGTCATAAAAAAGCAGCGTTGGCAGTGTTTAATCTTCTCTTTGGCTTCCAAAAGAGATTCTCTTAATGCCTCAATAAGCTCAGGTTCATTGTTGAGCATGTGATAGGCAAGTCGCATAGCAGATTTTGTTCCAATACTTGGCAAGCGAGCTAACTGTTGAACAAGCTTCCAAAGAGAGGGTGGAAATGATGTTGAATCTGTCATTTGAGAGGTGAAGTTAGAACTTATTGTTGTTATAGCCCTGGTATACTTAAGCCACCAGTTACTTTCTTCATAGCATCGGCAGTCTCTGTTTTTACTTTGTTTAAAGCTTCATTGACCGCTGCCACCACTAGATCTTGCAGCATTTCAATATCACTTTTATTAACTACTTCTGGGGATAAGGTCAGAGATACAAGTTCATTTTTACCGTTTACTTGTGCCTTTACCATACCACCCCCGACGGAGGCTTCGGCAGTAATATTCTGAGATTCTTCTTGAACTTTTTTCAGATCTTCTTGCATCTTTTGGGCCTGTTTCAT
>JAWXBT010000264.1:0-4561 GCA_034440315.1 bacterium | reverse complement strand
GCTTGCCGTTTTGCGATGTGACGATCGTGATCACTCGCTGCCCTAGAGCTGACTCGCCGAACAACAACACTCTTCTCATGTTATCTCCTCCTTGGACTCCTTCAGGAGTTGTGAAGTTCACGGGGATGCAACTAGCAACTTAAGACTCAGAATCATCTTTCGTCGCTACCGTTTTAAAGTGAACTAGAAAATTCGACCTTAAAACGATAGCGACGATTGAAAGGTAACTTCTGATTTAAATAATTTTAAGCAAAATATTGAATTTGATTTTTAGAAAAACCTTTTAGCGCATATCTGCGCCTCGCCTATACCCTGATTGTTAGAAATTAATGAGCATTTAAAGAGAATTCTATTTTTAATCCTAAAAGTTAAAATCGTAAAGAGGGATTCTGAAGTTTCTTTAACTTAACTGACCAATAATCGTATAAACAATCTGTGCTGCCCCGTATTCAGTAAGGGAGCTATTAGGAATTGGAGCCACCTCCACAAGATCGGCTCCAACTAGCCTTTTCTTTTTGCAAAGTGCACTAACAAGATCGAGAGTATAATACCAGGAAAGCCCCCCTTGAACCGGTGTTCCTGTTGCTGGCATGAAACTTGGATCTATTCCATCCGCATCAATTGTTAGATAAATCTGATCGGTTTTAATAGAATCGATTATGGATTGAATTGAGGGCTCGGTTCCTTTCCATTCAAAAACTTTGATTTTATCTTGCGAGAAAAGCTCTTTTTCTTCAGCTGAAAACGCACGTAATCCAACTTGAACTAAATTAAAACCAGTATCAAATGCTCTTTTCATTACACTGCAATGAGCTAATTTCCCCCAAGGTTTATCATTATAATCTGAGTCGTCTTCTCGTAGATCGGCATGTGCATCAATTTGAACAATTGTAATCTCTTTGGCGCGATCGGCAAAAAAATTAATAGGACCATTTGTTACAGAATGCTCGCCGCCTAAAATAATCGGAAAAGCATTTATGTTTTTTGACAGGGCTCCTTTGATCTTTTTGACCATTTCTTCTGGAGAAAGCGTATTCATCTCACCTAAATCTAAGTAGGAGATTTTTCTATCAATTGCTGGAGAATTGCCGCTTAAGCGTTCATAAAATTCGATCTGTGTATGAAGACATTCGATAATAGCCCCAGGCCCTTTATCAGAACCTTTTCCGAAAGAAGAGGTTCTATCAAAGTTAGCTCCAATAATTATAAAATCAGCGTTTTTAGGATCGTCACAATTGATGATTGATAGTGCCATCTTTGAAACCTAAACTATTCTTTGGGGGAAATAAAGTAGAGACTTAAAAGAAGAAACAAGATTTTCACAACGCAGGATACGGAGAGCACAGAAATGAATTTTCCCAATGTCCTCGGTTGTGAAAATTTTGTTTTAAATTATGATCATGATTTAATAGGTTTTTCAGGCAGTTAGAAGACTTTCTGTAATGACTTTTAAAAAAAGTTCTTAAACTTGGATTAGTAAAGAAAATATATATAATATCCAGCTCCTATGGCACTTCCACAAAGATCCCTTTCGCATCTTGAGCAGCTTGAAGCTGAGAGCATACATATTATGCGCGAGGTGGCAGCTCAGTTTGAACGACCTGTAATGCTCTATTCTGTTGGTAAAGATTCCTCGTGTCTTGTACGCTTAGCTGAGAAAGCTTTCTATCCTGGGAAAATTCCTTTTCCTTTTATGCATATTGATACCGGCTATAAATTTAAAGAGATGTATGAATTTAGGGATAAGTTCGTAGAAGAAATTGGTGCTCAACTAATTGTTTATAAAAACCAAGAAGCAATTACAAAGGGCGCTAATCCCTATGATTTAGGAACTCAAAGATGCTGTGGATATCTTAAAACCCAAGCATTGCTTGATGGTTTAAAATCTCGCGATTTTGATGCAGCCATTGGTGGAGCCAGAAGAGACGAAGAAAAATCTCGTGCTAAAGAACGCGTATTTTCTTTCAGAGATAAATTTGGACAATGGGATCCAAAGAATCAAAGACCAGAGCTTTGGAGCCAGTACAACGGTAAAATCTGCAAAGGTGAATCTATAAGGGTCTTTCCTCTTTCAAATTGGACTGAACTTGATGTTTGGCACTACATATTGCTTGAGCAGATTCCAATTGTGCCTCTTTATTTTGCTAAAAAAAGAAAAGTTGTTGTTCGGGGTGATCAGTTAATTCCTGCCGATGAGAATGCTAGGGTTTCTTTAAATGAAAAGATCGAGGAAGTAATGTGTCGCTTTAGAAGTCTTGGCTGCACCCCTTGTACTGGAGCAGTTAGATCAGAAGCTAATACCCTAGAAGATATAATTGGCGAAATGATGGTTACTAGAACCTCTGAAAGAGCCACAAGGATTATTGATCATGATTCAGAAGGCTCGATGGAGACAAAGAAGCGCGAAGGATACTTCTAATGAGCAAAAACAATCTAAAGCTTCATATCGTTAACGAAACAAATCAAAATGTTTCTGTAGCAATGATTCCAAGTCTTTCGACTGCTGAAGTAAAAAAGATTTTAGCTCAGAGTGCTAATAATACCCTACTTCGATTTTCAACTGCTGGCTCTGTTGATGATGGAAAATCAACATTAATTGGGCGATTACTCCACGATTCCAAAAATATCTACGAAGATCATCTGCAAGCTCTGGAGAAAAAAGCTAAGGTAAAAGGTGCTGCTGTTGATTTAGCTTTTGTGACAGATGGTCTTAAGGCTGAACAGGAACAGGGCATTACAATTGATGTTGCTTATAGATATTTCTCGACACCCAAGAGACGATTTATTTTGGCTGATTCGCCTGGTCATGAACAGTATACCCGTAATATGGCCACGGGTGCCTCCACTGCCGATCTAACAATTATTTTAATCGATGCACGCAAAGGAGTGATTACACAAACCAAGAGACACTCTTTTATTGCCTCACTTTTGGGAGTTCCCCGTTTATTAGTAGCCGTTAACAAGATGGATTTGGTGGATTATTCTCAAAAAGTTTTCGATCTTATCAAAGGAGATTATATTCAGTTTGCTTCAAAACTAGGCATTAAAGATGTTCGTTTTGTTCCTGTTTCTGCACTTAAGGGTGATAATCTTGTTGAGAAAAGCTCTGTAATGCCTTGGTACTCTGGTGAAACCATTATGGAGTATCTTGAAAATGTTTACATCGGCAGTGATTCCAATCAGGTAGATTTTAGATTTCCAATTCAATATGTAGTTAGACCTCATCAAAACTATCGTGGTTACGCTGGACAAATTAGATCTGGATCGATCAAGGTCGGCGAAGAAGTTTTAGTTTTGCCATCGATGCGAACTTCCAAAATCAAATCTATTGATTACATGGCGGTTGATCCTAAAAAACGTCAACTCGAAACCGCCATGTCACCGCAATCTGTAACTATCTCCTTAGAAGATGAGATTGATATTTCTCGTGGCGATATGTTAGTTCGCCCAAATAATATTCCTTCAGTTCGACAAGATTTTGAAGCAATGCTTTTGTGGATGAGCGAAGATCAAATGGATCCAAAGAGAGCCTATATTTTAATGCATACATCTCGGGAAACTAGAGCTCTTATTGGTGACATTAAATATAAAGTGGACGTAAACACACTTAGTCGTCAAATAGGCACGCCATTTAAATTAAATGAGATTGGTCGCGTAAGCCTTTCTACAAAAAGCCCATTATTTTTAGATTCTTATGGACAGAATCGATCTACTGGTAATTTTATTTTAGTCGATCCGGATACATTCTTAACCGTGGCCTCGGGTATGGTGCTTGATCGAGGTGAGTCATCTAATTCTCACCTCCGAACTGGAGACATACAAGTTGCAAATGATATTCATAAGGAAGAAGGCACTGTAAGCAGAGAAAATCGTGAAATTAGTTTTGGATTTAAGGCCATAACCTTATGGTGTACCGGTCTAAGCGGATCTGGTAAGTCGACAATTGCAAAGGCAGTTGAAAGTAAATTCTTCTCACAGGGTCGCCCTGTATATAGGCTTGATGGTGACAATTTAAGATTTGGTCTTAATAAGAATTTAGGTTTTAGCAAAGAAGATCGTGCGGAAAATATAAGAAGAGCTGCCGAAGTTGCAAAACTTTTTAATGATGCTGGCGTTAGTGTTGTTTGCTCCTTGATTTCACCAATGCGAGAAGATCGAGAACATGCCAGAAAAATTATCGGAGTTGATAGTTTTATAGAACTTTATTTAAACACTCCAATTTCAGAATGTGAAAAACGAGATCCACATGGTCTTTATAAAAAAGCTCGAACTGGAGAAATTAAGGAGTTTACTGGCATTTCTTCCCCTTATGAAGCTCCAGAAAATCCAGAGCTTGAAATTAATACGGCAGAATTAGAACTTGAAGAATGCCTAAAGAGAATTTGCGCAAAAATACACCTACTTTAAGCTGACTTTGCTGAAACTTCTCCAAGCAATACTTGTTTTATAAGAGCATGTTGCTTCTGGGTAGGATCCTTAGCGAGAGAATAAAGAAAAATATATACGAAAGTATCTTTGGCTGCCCGAACTAGGCTGCCTGCAGGAGGGGTTTTTTTACATC
>JAWXBT010000263.1:0-3229 GCA_034440315.1 bacterium | reverse complement strand
TCCAGTTGCGTCCATCTTATAAAGCCCGCTCTGGTAGCGGGTTTTGTTGTTTTACGGCGATCGATCGAACTGGTATAGTTGAGATGGTAAGGGCGATCGCTTATCTTGAGGATGGTCAGCCGATGAACTTCTCATGTTCTTCCAGCTCCTTTTAAGTTTACCAAGCGTGATAACATTGTTAATCAATCTGCTTGGAGTGTTAAAAAAAGTAATTTTATCAAAAACAAAATTTAACTCAACTATGGAATTCAGTCAATTATCTAGCCTCTTAAAGCAATTAATTTCACTACCTCAAGAAACTGAATGGGTTGAATTCAAAGAAAACAACCTAAACCCAACTGAAATAGGTGAGTATCTATCAGCTTTGTCCAATTCAGCTACTTTACATGGTCACAGCGCGGGTTATATCGTTTGGGGCATTGAGAATGATACTCATAATGTTGTCGGCACTCAAATTAAACCTAAACAAACAAAAAAAGGTAATGAAGAACTTGAAAACTGGTTACTTAGACTTCTTTCACCTAGAATTCACTTTAAAATTCATGAATTTACTTTTGAATCTAAAAATATAGTATTATTTGAAATTCCTAGTGCCACTCATCAACCTGTTAGTTTTGAAGGAATAGAATATATTAGAGTTGGTAGCTACAAAAAAAAGCTCAAAGATTATCCCGAAAAAGAAAAAGAGTTATGGAGTTCATTTTCCTATCAAATTTTTGAGAAAAGAATAGCTTTAGAAAACATAACAGCAGATGAAGTTTTAGGAAAGATTAATTATCCCAGTTATTTCGAGTTAACACAGCAAAATCTTCCAGATCATAAACAAGGTATTTTAGATCGTTTAGCAGCACAAAATTTAATCAACGTCAAACCTAGTAATTATTATGATATTACTAATCTTGGTGCAATTCTTTTCGCTAAGAAGCTAAAAGATTTTGACCGCCTAGGGAGAAAGGCAGTTAGAGTAATTATATACAGTGGTAAAAATCGTATTAATACTCAAAGGGAAGAATTATTTGACAAAGGTTATGCTGTTTGTTTTGAAGAAATTATAAAATTTATTAATGATCAGTTGCCCCATAATGAAGAAATTGGTCAAGCATTACGCAAAAATATAAAAATATATCCAGAAATTGCGATTAGAGAATTAGTAGCTAATGCTATTCTTCATCAAGATTTCAATATGACTGGTGTGAGTTCAACCATAGAGATTTTTTCGGACAGAATGGAAATCAGAAACCCTGGTGAACCATTAGTTGAGACAATGCGTTTTATAGATGTACCTCCTCAATCTCGCAATGAAGATTTAGCTGCTTTCATGAGAAGAATTAATATCTGTGAAGAACGGGGGAGTGGTATAGATAAAGTAATTGATTCAGTAGAAGTTTTTCAATTACCTGCTCCAGAGTTTAATGTCAACAATAATCATACCGAAGCTATCTTGTTTACTTATAGAGAATTAAAAGATATGGATAAAAGCGATCGAATTAGAGCTTGTTATCAACACGCTTGTTTACGCTTTGTATGTCGTGAACAAATGACTAATGAATCTTTGCGCCAGAGATTTGCAATTGATGACAAAAACTATCCTATGGCTTCACTAATTATCAAAAATACAATTAACGAAGGGCTCATCAAACCTTATGATCCAGAAAATCAATCTAGAAAACACGCTAAATATGTACCATTCTGGGCATGATATATTATGATCTTTTTATATACATAAGTTTTATTTATGTAGGGCTTATGTAACTGAGTAGCCAAAATCTCTAGTTTAGTCACAAAATAAAATGACTGGAAGTATTGTCAATTATAAGTTCTAGCGATTTATGTTGAATTTATCTTTATGTAATTTCAATCGTTGACAGCAGCCATCCGCCCACAATGTCGGAATCTTAAGTTTTGCCCCACAGTTGGGGCATTCTGACAGTAATCTTAACTGATGCCGATCGCCCACCAGCCCAATGTCTGGTGTGCCTGTGATTCCGGCTTGGTGCGATCGGGTAAATCAGCATTTGGTAAGTGGATTGAGGCGGTAGGTGCGATCGGCTTGTTAAAATCAAATAACCATTGGTTAATTAACGCTAAAATGAGTCAAGTAAAGATTTATCGACCTAACCGAGAAGTGAACATCTTAGAATATCCTAAGAGTTTGTCGGGGGAAGATGTTTTACCTGGGTTTGTTTTGGATTTGCACCAATTTTTGAGCGGCGTTACGTAAGTTACCCCAAAAATAAAATTGTCCTAATAATCATGGCGACTGCGATAGATACTGAGATCCAATAAGGAGAGTTGTCCCGGAACTACAGAGGATTTAGGTTGTTGCTCATACTGAGGCTCACAATTTTCAGGTTTCCCCTTTTGTTTTCCCTGCTTTGGATGAGTTGGTATGGCTATTCGCCCATTTCTTTCCTCAAGCAAGCCAGCGAAATGAAACCATGACAACATTTTGCTGGCGTAATCCGTTGCAGTTGTTGATTTCAGCTTTTGTTCATCAGACAACATTTTTTGAAGTTCAGCAAGCCACATCCATTCACCTGGGCTCCGTTGTTCATAGATTTTTTTGATAACTACATGAGCCTCGATTTGTTCCGCTAATTTTTCAGCTATTTCCTCATCTTTTAACTTTAGGAATATCTCTGATACTATTATTTTACCGCTTTTCTTGTCCTTTGTTACTTGAAAAAAGTTTTGCAAATCCTGAATAGCATTATTAACTGTGCCCGGCCCATATTGTGATGCGGTTACTAAGTCTGATATTGTTTCATATTCATTAAGCAGTCTAAAGATTTTTAAGACTGTTGAAATTTTTGTTCTGGGTCTATAGCTTATTGTCATTTCAGGTAGCTTACCCTCCAACAAATATTCACGAAACATATCCCAGTATATTTTATAATTTTGCCCATTTTCAATAACTAGCTTGCTTTTTACAAGGCGATTAATTACAGTTTCATCAAACTGGCTACATACATCCATCTTAGAAACAGGAGAGCATTTAGCTATATACATTAAACAACTATTAGGCTCTGAAGTGCCTGTAGCTCTTAGGATATCTTCATCAAAAATTGTTTTGATATCAAACTTGGTTATTACTTTTTTCTGTTCTGAATAAAGCTCAGATTTATTAAGATGTTGATTGTAAATGTCACCGCAGATTTTTTTTAATAACCAAGGTTTATTTTGACAATTATCCAGAAGCCACTTTTTTATACTTGGTTCTAATCGCTTG
>JAWXBT010000262.1:0-3143 GCA_034440315.1 bacterium | reverse complement strand
GAGATAAGATTCAAAATCAAAAAATTCTTGTCAGACTACTAATTGCCGATCTGATCTGCTTGATCTATATCGGAACTTGTTGCAACTTCTTCAGCTGGAGCAGCTTCATCTGAAACATTTTCGTTTTCATCTGAACCTTCTTCTCTAGCTACCTTTGGTCTTGGAGTGCTGATGATTGTCGCTTTCTTAATAAAGAAAGGAGCATCGTTATTCCAAGAAGCACCGGCTAATTTTTCTATGATAGCAGGTGCGTTCTCTTCCGCAAAATCAACGAAACTGTATCTATCTCTTACAGTTAAACGCTTGATATCTGTATCTGCTAGGCCGCAGTGTTGATTCACTAATTGAGAAAGTGTGTCTCTTGAGAAAGAATCCTTCGATCCATGTCCAACATAGAAACGAATATCTTTCTTAGGGGGCTCCATAGGAGTAAATTCAGAATCAGAAGAATCTGACATCCTGCCTTCGCCAAAATTAGAAGCATTGTTTCGATCATTGCTCATGTCTCTTCTTGGTGCTCTATCTCCATAGCGACCTTCGTTGCTTCGGCCAAAGCTTCTTCTACCTTCGTCACGATCTCCACCTCTTGAGTCACCTCTAGTATCATTTCTGGGTTCACGCCATTCGCCGCGTCCACCTCTATCGTCGCGATCGTTGCGTGGAGCTCTGTCGTATCTTCCGGAGTTGTCTCTATTATAGCTATCGCCTCTGTCGTTACGATCGTAGTCATTGTCACGACCAGATCTCTCAGCTCTTTGTGGCGGACGAACAGGTCTTGCACTCTGTGCTTCTTTAGCCTTCTTTAGTTCAGGAAGTACATTCAAAGTATTATGTAACAACATGGCTACAATTGAATCCTTCTCAGGATTGCTAAGAACTAACTGTACAAGTCCAGATATTTTTTCATCTGATAAATGATTACCTTGAGTAGCTTGAGTAGCTAGCTTTGTAACCTTTAAGCTTGTGACTTCTTCTTTTGAAGGAAGGTTTTTCTGAGTTAGCTCAGGTCCAAAAGCTTTTTTTACTGTATGGAAATTTGAAAAATCCAAAGGAGCAACCAAGCTAATAACATTAGATGCTTTTGGAGAGTCGCCACCGATTCTAGTCATGTATGCTGAGATATCAGATGGAATTCCATAATGAACAACCATGCCAAACTGATTAAGATTTAAGCCGGTCATTGCTGTATCGCTTGTTATAACAGCAGAAACTTCTTTATTAGTTACTTTTCTCATTACATCTGCGGGATCTGTATCATTTCTTTCTGCCATTGCAGAAAGAATACGAGCTACTTCAAAGCCTCGTTTTCGTAAGATTACCTGTACTAAATCTGTATCTGAGTCAGAATTACAAAATACAAGTACTCCGTCTCCATTAGCAGTTTCAAGAATGTCGCAAAGTGCATTGGTTTTATCCAAAAGATCACTGCCAACTTCGTAGTATATATGTTCAGTCATAAGTTCCTATTCGTTTTAATAAAAAGTAATCATTCTGCTTAAGGCAGAGTGATTAGGGATTAAATTTGTTGAGGCATTTTTCGTAAGGCTGTTGCTACCAGTGGACAGGGTGCTATGAATATCAAGTCGAGCTTGGATCGCTTTATTTGTTTTAAATGATGATATTGAGTAAATCTGTTTCAATTTTTAGGTAATGAAAATGTTTCGAAAATATGTTCTTAGAAACTGTCCTAACAGCGATTTCTTAATTTACCCTAAAACCAAACAAAGTTTAAATTTGCTTGTATTTAGAGCCGTTATTTCTGTTTTAGCACTCTTGTTTTTTGGGTGTGCCGCCAATCCCTCTCCAGAAAACTCTCGAGGGCCGTCAACCATTGGAGACAAACTCCAAGGTGGGCAGGATAGTGTCACGTCCGGTGGCGTAAGTCCAGTCATCTGGGACCCGATAGAAATTCCAATCCTAGAAATGGAGATAAATCGTTTTCGAACTGTAGAGAAAAGTAAGCAGGATCCGATTACTAAAATCTATCCTTGGACCCTAAAAAGGAGGGGGGCTACTTTTACAAATAGCACATCTTCCTATATCCTAACCATTGGAAATCATGGAAGAATATTGGCATTTCCTAAAGAAGCTCTAGATAACGAACCTTACTTTTTAGGCAGTGTTGATGGTAAAGAAGGTATAATGGATTTTGCCTCAAACGGACTTGTGGCTTTTGTTGCAAAGACTGGCATATCAATTTTCTCAATTCCAAGAGCTGCTATCATCGCTACTTTAAATAGACTTAACACAAGGATAGCAACCCTTAAGTTTAGCTTAGATGGAGACTCTTTATACATCGGAGGTGCCGATGGCATGGTTTACAACTGGAGATTCGCAGCTGAACTAAAAGATGAAGATGCCGATAGACCGGAAAAACTAGTTCATCGATATCCAGGCTCAAGCAGTGTTGTTAATGCAATTGGTTTTCATCCAGGAGGGAGAGTTTTTTTCACCGGAGATTGGCATGGCGATGTAGTTGCTTGGCAGCGTTATGGAACTGATAAGTACGAAGGTCAATATGATAAAAATATTTCTGGTCAGAGATTTTTTACAGGTAAGCACGTACGGAATCGTTTTAGGATTGGAAATGGTACCGGAGTGAGTCACCTAATTTCTGATCAGGAGGGAGCATACCTTTATGTTGGATTGTTTGATGGAACGATTGAAGTTTGGAAGCAACGCGGCATCAAAGCTGTGGCAAGTATTAAGGGTCACGATGGTCAAATAATTGATATGTCTTTGACAAAAGATGGAAAAACTCTTGTTACGGTAGGTAAGGATGGCCACTTAAAGCTTTGGAGATTGAGTAGTTCAAAAGTCATAGTTGAAGTGAAAATAAAGAAAAAACAATTATTGAGCATGGCCTTAAAATCGGCAAATAAGAAAAAAAACGAGAACTCCGCCGAAAGTCAAAAAGCTACAACTGGATCTTTAGATCTAGAATCTTCTTCCTCATTAACGCCCAAGCAAGTTGTAAAGCCAGCATTGCCTGAAACTATGAAAAGGATAGAAACTCAGTATGAACTAAAAGCTTTGGATGATTTACGGATATCAGGTATTACTTCAGCAAGTTTTTTTGGCTCGGATCCTCTTTATGTTGGTGACAAAACTGGCAGAGTAATGCAGATAGAACGGAAGGAAAT
>JAWXBT010000261.1:0-2763 GCA_034440315.1 bacterium | reverse complement strand
CCAAATATTACATCTGCTACATTGCCACTCTAATATATCTAACTCATATTTTAGATTGGCGCCTAGACTTGCTTTCGCCCACATATGCCCTAATTGTCTATTAGAACCCTTTAAATCTTTCGCATCACACGTGTAACAATTTACTCTATCTTTGTTTTTTATTCTGCGACATTCTTGCCATAAATCTCTCTGTATCTTAGAGATAGACATCTTGCTTACTTTCTTTAGTTTAGTTTTCTTCATACCTATATTATACAACGAAATCTATAAATTTTTAGTGATAGTGTAGAAATTCTCTTGTTCCTCAATTCTTTTCTTTGTTTCTTCGGGTCTTACATCCTCGTTATAAAGACCAGCTAAGTTAAAATCTCTTGATTCCCAACATAAATTTATATGTTTTTCTTCTTTGGTTTTTTTACAACTTTGAAGAAGTTCAAATAGGTCTTTTCTTACTTTACTTCTACCCCTATTCACCCATGATAAACAACACATTGAATCTGTTGAAATAATATCTCCTTTTTCTGCGTACTC
Source organism: bacterium (assembly GCA_034440315.1). Taxonomy (GTDB): domain Bacteria; phylum Bdellovibrionota_C; class UBA2361; order UBA2361; family J135; genus JAWXBT01. Next base: position 2,232 of record JAWXBT010000261.1, on the reverse strand, counting down.
AAGAGCAAACTCAATTCCTCTTATTTCCGCCTCGTTATTTGTAAATCCTGTCCTTTTAATTTCTTTTCTTTCTATTAAAACACCATCTTCTCTAACAACAGTATACCCACCACCATAAGGAGAAGGGTTCTTACTACCCATCATCCAACCATCTGTATAGTATTTCATATGCTTAAGTTACTTATAAAATTTATTGCGGAACAACAAGAGGGTAAAGAAAGGTGTTTATCCCTTCTTCTCTCTGAATAGTTTAACCCGTTGTCTCTCGGACTACTCTGTTATTCACTCTCACTAGCAACCCTCCTAAGCATGTTGCCCTTTGCTAGGGTATTACTATCTTCGGAGGTAATCTAATGGTTTCGGTCTGAATAACTTTGAAGCGTTTAACCTTTCTCCTTATGCGTTTACAACTCTAGAGTGCTGTCTAGAGAGCATCAGGTTGTCCTTATCCTGCCCTTTCATCCCTTTTGGCGAGGCACTGGTGCATAGTGAGGGGAATACAATATAAAAAAGCACGCTTGTTAGCGTGTTCCTTTTAAATACTGAGTTACAAACCGCACAGTATGTGTGCCCACTTTGAAGTTTGCGATTTGTAACTCAATATTCAAATGATGATTTAAAATAAGCACCCTTAAATTATATCAAACCTGCTTCTTAATGTAAACCTCATGGTGTGGATAACTTTGTAGTCTTTAAACAAGACCACCAACACGATCCAAAACATTTAGAATTTCTACACTTAGTAAGAAATAAATATAAGTCGTGATTCGTTGGAAATAGAATCTTAGGCATCTTTGAAGAAACAAATCCTGCAGTCAAAGGCTTGTAACCTTTTCTATCAGCGTTCAGTGTGTCAAGAAACTGTTTAATAATCTCTTGTCGTTCACTTGTTATTTTGTCCTTCGGTTCTAGTTTAAATTTATCTAGGTAGTTTGTAAGATTTAATTGCTTCATGTCTTGGTATTAACTCACTGTTAATTAGTTCATCAACCAAAGAAGTTTTTAGTTTTAAATCCTTCACGCGTTCATCATATAAGTCATATAGTTTAATCATGCTCATAACCATATCTTCCATCCAAGATTTGGTTTTTTCTGCTTGCTTTTCAAGTGAGTGAAATTTGTCATGCAACTCTTTAAAACTTTGTAATTTTTTCTCGTATGTTTTCATGTCTTAATTTTACTACATGTGTTTCAAGAAAAAAGGAACAAACTGTGGACAAGCAAAAGGCCACAGGGTAAGTGTGGCTTTTACTTAAATTACTATATGAAACAATATAGCTCGGCACAGTCTATCGTGCTTCTTTATTGTAGCATAAAAAAACCGCCCTCAAATTAATGAGGGCAGTCGTAGAGAAGGAGAAAGAGCTATGGTTACTATAACAAAAGACCTGCCTTTCGACAAGTCTTTTGTTAAAAAATCGATACTACAGATTCCAACATTTAGAACTTGCTTTCCAATGTCTGGTTCCATCTCTTTGTAATAAATAGAACCCGTACTCAAGATTATCATTTGGTGTATGAATGTCTAATCCTATTTTTATCATTTCCTTCTCATGAAAGAAATCATTGACTTGGAAGTAACCAAAATCAGTACTCCAATGAACTCCGTCTTTGATGTTTTTATTGAATGCGTTTTCTTTAAAAGAAGATTCACACTTTATAATCCTATTTGCTACTGATACATCAACCCCATACTTGGTCGCTAGAGCCTCTATTCTTACGTTTAAGGGCTGTTCAACCTTAGCTTCGATAACTTCTAAAGGTGGAGAGACATAAGTAACTGCGTTCGGTATTAGTGCTGTGCTAAATAATATGAATAAAACATTTAATTTAAAAATAAGCCGATGATTAGTTCCTACGACTCGGTTCTCACTTTTCTTTAAGCACAAAGCTATTACCTCCGACTAAGAGGTAAGAAAAGACTGCATTTCTGAAAACTTATTCTGTATTACCAATCTTTTCAGAAGCTCTGTCAAGTGTTCTAATTCCTATGTGTCCACCTAGGATTATAATACTTGCTTCTAAAATTGTAGAGCTTAACAATCCTGCGGAATGTAAAGCACTAAAGATAGCTAACAAAACAAGTGCTTGAAATCTTGATGATTTTATTATTTCCATCACCTCTAATTATATCACCTATGAGTTTTGTGTGAAGAGTAAATTGGGGATAAAAATAGCAAGGTGTCTGTCCCTTGCTACGTGTCAATCCTCGTTACCCATTCCGGTTTGTGT
>JAWXBT010000260.1:0-2563 GCA_034440315.1 bacterium | reverse complement strand
GGATATAATAAACAACAAATATTGACTCAAGTAAGTCCTCAATAATCGTTCGGTCCAGTCCATGCATTTCTAATGCCAGAATCACACCTGTAAATTCCGGCTGCTCTGTATTGATTTTTATCGCTACGTTCGTCAGAACATCAACACTGCTGTCTTGAAAAAATTGCTTCGCGTGCTCTAATTGTTCGCTTGAAATCCTGTGGCCATCCATCTTCATCGACATTGTCAGGTCAATTTGTTTGTAGTAATTCTTATCTCTGGTGGAATAGTGTTGATTGCATCCACCTGGAGTTTGGCAGCTTCTCTATTAACATTAATCTTTTGCATCCAAAAGCTCATAAGGCGTGATGTCTAAATTCGGCAAGGCTAAACAGGATGCCCTAGTCAACGCTCACTTTTAAGACAGCTCCGAATTTACGCTATTCCGGTAATTGCATTACTGTACAATGAATAAGACACGGGTAGCGCTTTACGCCCAGACTATATCAATTGAATGTTCCTCTGAAATTTGCCATTGACTCTTGCGGCGCGTGGAAACCACGGGCAGGGTGGATTCGGTGCTGTACGACGGGGCAGGAACCGCGGGCGGAACGGAGGCGCAGTTGCTGTCGGCGCGGTACAGGGCGTTTCGCTTTGCGTTTGCCCCCGCTGAATTTGTGTATCCCGGCCGGATGACCTACAGTTGGATACTGGAAGGCTTGGAGCGCGAGTGGTCGGCCTGGTCTTGCTGGTAGTGCTGCCACGCCGCCGCTTTGCCAAAGACAACGCCGAAATGGCCAATAATCAAGAGCGAACCCTGCGCGAAGAGCTGGAAAATCTGGATAGCAGCCCCAACCCCGACGAATGGTGCCACGCAGTGCGGCAACTGCTGGACATCCTCAACAACGACGAGCACCTGGACGAAGAATGGGAGCCATTCGCCACGCACTTTGACAAAGTACACGCCGACTTTCTGGCCCGCCTCCGCGACCGCTACCCGCAACTCACCCCCCGCGACCACAAGCTCTGTGCCTTTCTGCGCATGAACCTAAGTTCGAAAGAGATCGCGCCGCTGCTCTACATTTCCGTGCGCGACGTGGAGATCAGCCGCTGCGGGCTGCGCAAGAAACTGGACTTAGATGACGAAGCCAACCTGACGGATTTTTTGCTGGGGATTTTAGGCGAAGAATAGCCTAATACAAGGCAACTTGCTTCTTAGCGGTGACATAAAGTTCCGTGTCATGCAAAGCGATATCAGGACATTGCAAATTCTGCTGCTTCTTTTTCCAACTGATCACAAGAGACCGCACGAAAACTTCCGTCTTCTGTTAAACGTATAAAATAAATACGTTGCCATACAAAATTCTCTCTTCTTCAAATTAATATACCTATCAATTACGTATCACGTATCAATCCCCTTTGAAATGCACGAAGTAGTTCAAAAGCATACTCAATCTCTGAATCTAACCTTCTCGCCCATTCTCTGGCAATAGCCGATTGGGTTGCCTCCTGCAAGTTGTTCTCTAATACCTTTAAAATTCTTGAGGAAATTGCTTCTGATTTTTGTAGATATACTCTAGCATTTCTTCCCAATACTTCTGCAGCAATAAACAGTCGGTCAAATGGTTCTTTATCTAAGGTATCATAATGGATTTCAACAATCTCTTCCCACCTCAAATTATAGTAGTGGTGAATAATTTTTAGAATATCAGCAAGATCATCTCCTCGTTCTTCCGGGCGGTCGCTCCATGCAATTAACTTCAAAATCACCATGCCAGGCAATGGTGGTATGTTGGCAATTTTCTCTTCTATTTCCACTTGCACAGCCTCCTCCATCACTTCACGAAAACCAAGCACATGTAAATCGGTGTAACGCTCATTGAACTTAACTGTGTTGTTTTCCTCTATTTCGCCAAAGGGCAGTAAATCCATAGTTATCTTAAAGGTACTGGAATAAAAAGTGCAAGGAGCAGCCACTTTTTTAAAACCTCGTGATTCTAATGCAGCATTAATTTTTTCGTACTCATCTATGCCGGAAATCATCACAGCAAAATCGATATCCTTGGTACCTCTGCTTGGTTTAATGCCTTCCTTTAGCAATTCTAACGCAATGGCACTAGCCCCAATCAGGTAGTAGGGGATCTTCAATTCCTTCATCACTTCATCGATGCAATCAAATGTTTATTTGAAAAAGGGAATGGCTAATTCTTTATAAGTTTGTTTGGATGTACTCATGGTATATTTTTTCAGCTGTCTCTTTGTTTCGTTTTCCCCCTTCCAACATTAAATCGGTGTAAACTAAGAGTGGTGGGGCTGTTTTCTCGTCCTCTTGCTCCCAAAACATTTCTAACACCTCTATTGGACCATTTGTATCCGGCATAAGCTTGTAATTTTTGATCAAGTCCATTCGGTTTTATTTTTTTTATATAGATTATATACATCTCTGGCATGAGATGATTGGTGAGGATATCTGCAGCCGGTTCGTCTCCCCATACTGTTTTATTCTTGTCGAATGTTAAGCGCTGCCAATCCCCATTTAGCGCGTATCGCCCTTTTACTAATTTAGGACGTAGCACTGCGGGGT
>JAWXBT010000259.1:0-2812 GCA_034440315.1 bacterium | reverse complement strand
AGGAAAAAATAGGCTAATTGGTTTCAGGTTGGCTTTTAGCGTTTGCTTTATTCTTGTTCGTTCACTATTTCCCATGATTTTAGGGTGCTTCACTCGCGCATACTTATCAACTTCACAAAATATATTTTGGCAATCTATTAATTGCAGGGGTCTCCCGCCAATCGTTTTAAAATCTAGCCCAAGCCTTTCAAATTCCTGCTCCTGCCGATCAGTCATAAACTTAATAATCTCAACAAGATTGAGGCCACCTAAGTCTGAAAAACACTTGCTTATTCCGCCCTTTGCCCCAGGGCCTGGTACAACAAATTCTGATTCAGAAAAGTTAATAACCTGCGAATAATTTATGTCAATGAGCATTTGATACGCTAAGAAATCCCCTAAACCCGGGAGCGCTTTAATTATTTCAAACGCATCTTGCATTCGCCTCACTGACATTAATTGATCACAAGTTTCCTCTTTCATTACCTTCTCAATAAGTTTTAAATGGTTCGCGTGTTTACGTTCATAACCCATTGAAATAACTGATGGCATAATGTAGGCAGCTGAATAAATTCGTTGTCCACTAGAGATCGTTCGATCGAGAATCTTATCGTATTTTTTAAAGTCATATTCTTGCCATGTTAATACACCCAAATGTTTAGTAAGCAATTCCCAAGTCTCAATTTTATTGAACAGCTTAAAAAGAAAAATCCTAAATAGAACTTCATCTGGAGTCTGGGGGAGCAGATCATTATAAATCACATTCTTTATTAAGTACTGACTTACCCTATCTGTAGATCGATAGACGTTGGTGAATTTGAACTTAGCAATAATAGGATCATTAGTCCAAGGGTGTTTTTCTCCAGAAATTCTTTTAAAAAAAACATTTTGCCTCTCTGCGGCGAACTTCCAATATGAATCGTAAACCTCAGTTGTCTTCATTGGAGAAAGGCGAGTAAAGACAGTTAACTTTTTATCCTTTGCGCTTTTAGTATTTATTTTTTTGATCACAGAATTATAGCTTAGTTCTTAGTAATTTTTTTTATAATTTTTTTTGCATTTGCTTTTGGTACTTCCAGTTTTTCTACTCCGATAAAGCAATTAAACCGCTCAAGCTCCAAGCCAACTTCGTTTGCAATGAATTTCCCAAGATTGATGAGTCCTAACCAATTCCCATAACCCCGTCGGTACAGGTATTGAATAGCGTAAAAACTATTAATGACTAATCCACCACTTTCAGAAATGTAAAATGTAACGTGTTGAAGGCAGGGGAAGCCTTGGAATGCTCCATTTGTGTGATCAACACGGGGATCAAAAATTGAGGCTTGTAACTTGGAACGTCTTTTTATGTTTCTTGATTTTAGTGATGAAATGATAACCTCTAGTTGGTTTATCTTTCCGTCATTACCATCGTACGCAATCATTCTTTCAAAATAAGTCCCTTTGTGATTGCTTTTATCTATCTTTTTTAAGCGGGCCAAATTACTATTGTAAATATTGTAGAGAGTCTGACGATCACCTTTAGCCAGCTTATAAAGTGAATCAGGAAAAATTGTTTCAGAAACTGTCTGCACCGAACCCTTTCCTTTTTTCAGGAGACTACTGTCTAATGCTTCTCTTAAATTCTTATCTTCATCGAAGCCTGTAAGGGTAAGCAATAGCGGAGTAATTTCACTTCCAGAAGTATCAACTATTTTTTGTACAGCGGCTACCCAAGCTCTCGATAGGTTTGTTTCTTCTATTACGTAAGGTGAACTCATATTGTTATTTCTTTAAGATTTTCAAGATGACGATATTCTGCTAGACCCACATAATTTGCGTTTTGAATTCTCACAAAATAACTGGCGTGTTCATTAGAAACGCGAACTATACCAGGTTCTTTAGCTAAGTAGCAAACCCCAGCCGAAGTACTTTTAAATAAAGATAAATGCTCCCCTTCAACAAGTGTATTTTCGGGAAAGAAAATAAAGTTGGAGGCTTCCAAATCTATCACAGGTGACATGCTCATTGAATCAAATATTTTGAAATGTGAGTTTATTGATCCGCGGCCAAGAAGGTTTTCAAGGATTTTTGCAGGCGTATGGCGTTGCAAGCTTCTTGCTTGCGTTTCGCCGATTAAATTATTTTTCTGGCAGTGCGTTATTAATGATTGATACCCGGTTCCAAAAACCGATGCAACAACATAAAATTGTTCACACGTTGCAGTTTTGATATTCCAATCCCTTTTAGCAAACTCAGCGAGCACTCCAGCAACAGGCATTAAAAGGCAACCTGAAAAGGTATCGACTAAGAATTCGTCTTTATCGTAGCCTTTTGTTTCTCCCTCGGACAATAAATCAACTCGATCGCCGTGCCCAAAAACGTGATGTCCGAATTCGTGCCCACAAGTAAAGGCTCGCCTTCCGAAAGGTCTTTGATTTGAAATTAAAAATTGCGGTGACGATCCATCTCTTTGACTGAAATACATTCCCTCCATATTGACATCTACAAACCGAACAGTAATGCCCAAATTATAACATAAGTCATAGATGTTTAACGGTTGATAATTATCAAAGCCATTTTTATTTCGGATCTCGGCTGCCTTGCGAGTTGCAGTCATTACAATCGGATTCATCATTAGCTTTCTTTTTTAGGGAATAATTTAATAATTTCCATAACTTTCTCTCGATCCTCCTTACTAAGCTTACTGAGTTCGCGTGCCGCGAACTTATAATCTTCCTCTTTTTCTTCATGTAATAACCAGGCAGTATCGACCTTGTATAATTCGGCAAATTGCAGTAGTTCATCTGCGCTGACCTTACGTCTGCCACTTTCAATTTCCGAAATTGTAGGT
>JAWXBT010000258.1:0-3971 GCA_034440315.1 bacterium | reverse complement strand
TCACAGATGCAATGAGCGTTATTGCAATCAATCGCTTAGCCAAAAAATTTCAAAAATAAATTTCCTTTTTGGGTTTGACTATCGGGTAGCTCATCAGGTAAATTTGCCGAACGCTTTAATTCTTTTATTCAGAAAAATTTCTAAATTTGTTTTTTGTTTGTTAGTTATAATCAATGGTTGCGATTTCAGAAAAATCTCTAAATATAGTTGACATGGATTTAGGTATATCAGCAAGTTCTGAACTTGATGTGGACTTTAATAGGAACCATCAAAATTTGGATCTTTGTGTAGATCCAACTCCTGAAGGTCACGAGGCTTTAGTAACAAGGTTGTCCAGTTCGGTAGATCCTTGTGAAAGAACTTTTGCTGCAATGTCACTGGGTTATTTAGATGATCCAAAAGTTGCGGTGCCGGCTCTAGAGATGGCGATTCTTACACCTAATGAAAATATATTTGTTCTTGAAGCTTCTTTAAGATCGATTGCAAACTCGGGAGAAGCAGCAAAACATTCTGCTCATAGCGTAGCTCGTTTGATGAATCATGATTCAGCAATTGTAAGAGTAGCTGCTTCAAAAGCACTTTCTGCCATGAATATTGATCCAGAATTAGCATTGGTTACCTTGGGAAGTCGTCTAACTGATCCCTCCTTGGGTGTCAGAAAAGAAGTTGCTAAGGCTGTTGTTAACTTACCCGAGGAGCAATTAACTCAACTTGTGCCAAAAGCAATACATCTTCTTGAAATTGGAGAAGGAGATAAAGGTTTAGTTGTAGATTTATTTTCAATTATTGAACGTGGAGGAAAAGGGTTTGCTGAAAGTTCTTTCGCTGCTCGAGAGAGATTAAAAGATAGTGAACCTGAAGTACGTCTTGCTGCTGCCAAGGCTTTGGCTAAGCTTGGAAATCATGCTGAGGTTGCTTGTCCAGACCTTTTAAAGATTTCAACAAATCCACTTGAGCAGAGATCTCTTAGAAAGGCTTCCATTGAATGTGTAAGACAACATGGATATTTCGATCCTGAGCATTTAATGGATCTAGGTAGAGTTGTCGAAGAGGAAATCCTAGAAAATATTCCCACAAAAATTAAAGAAGCATTAAATCTAAAGAGAGATGTTATTGAACTTTTAGGTGAATATGGCCCAAAAGCAGTTAAAGTAGCTCCGTCTTTAAGAGATGCCCTGCAATCAGGGGAGATTGTCTTGATTGTAGCTGCGGCAGAGACATTATCTAAGATTGAAGCCTTTGAAATTTTAATAGATGCTTTGAATTCTACAGATATTTTGGTTATGCAGGCTATTGCAGATGCCATTAAATCCCTAGTTCATAAGCTGAGACCATCAAAACGTGCTAAGCTTGTTGCCCTTTTAAAATTAAAACTTGGTTGGATTAAAGAACCCACCTTAATTGATAGCATTATGGCCTTGCTTCAATCTCTAGAGAAATGTGAGGAAGCTGAAGTAATTATAAACGATGTAAGACAAACCGTTTTAGATAACAACATCAATTGGGCCTAAGGATAAATTTAGCCCTTACATTAATATTTCTGTAGTCTCTTTAAAATACGATCGTTCATATGATCAACTTTTTTATGCAGTTCTGCGATTTCTAACTCTGCACGGAGATTTATTTTGTATTCTATGTCACCACGAATTCGATCTTTAGCCGATTGTAAGTTCTGAGCAAGTAAAACAAAGATACTTAGAAAAATTGCCTCCAAAGAAACTGCCATCGTTAGCAGACCAAATGGAAAGGGATCAAATGGGATGATTGAGGGTACCCAACCTAAATTTAAAACAATCCAGACTGCAAAGAAAACTATATTAATATAAAGAAAAGACATGCTACCGCTAAATTCTGCAATAAAATGAGCGATACGTTGTTGCCAAGTTAATTCCTCCCTTATTTCTTCATTTGAGTTTATCACAGCTCTGCCACGCAAAATTTCATTTGTTTCTCTTAAGCGGGCTGCTAAAACGGATAGCAAATCCAGAGCTGCATCAGGTTTGCCACGAAGAAAGATACGCAAGGCATCATGATTTAGAACTAAAACCTTTGTGTCTTCGATGGCCACGGCACTAGCAGATCTTGCTCCATGATCAAAAATTGCCAGCTCACCAAAAAGATCACCAGGCTCTGCAATTTTTAGAATAATTTTATCGCCTGTAGACTCCTTGATAAAGACTTCAACTTTACCCGAGCGGATTACGTAGAGTCTATCCCCAAGATCTCCGCGCTCAAAAATTGTAGCGCCAGATATGAAACTTTCTTCTTCAAGTTCTTCGGCGAGGCCGCGTCGCTCGTCAGCATCTAGAAGTGAGAAAAGAGAAATACCGGCTAATAGTTGCTCATCTGCTGGCATAGGGGTCTTTAAATTAAAACTTTATTGTTTTTAGTTAGAATGTTACCGCTGCACAGATACATTTTACAATATGTTAATTGGTAATCGTTTTTTATTTCTAAAAAACATATGGAATAAGGAAAAGTATTCGGAAATTACTTATTGGGATAACTATGTAATTGCCAATTAATCTCAGTTTTACCATGGTTTTTTAGTATTCTATTTGTCTCACTAAAATGTTTACAGCCAAAAAAACCTCTATATGAAGAGAGAGGAGAGGGGTGTGGAGCAGTAAAGACATGGTGTTTTTTACGATTAATTATTCCCCCCTTTTTTTGAGCATAGGAACCCCAGAGAAGAAAAACCACGCCTTCACAATTATCGTTAACGATACTTACAATTTTATCAGTAAATTTTTCCCATCCCATGTTTGCATGTGAGCCGGGTTTGCCATTTTCGACAGATAGAACAGCATTGAGAAGAAGTACTCCCTGCGTTGCCCAAGAGACAAGATGGCCATGATTAGGAGTGGAAATTCCAAGATCATTTTTAATTTCAAGAAAAATATTTACAAGAGAAGGTGGTGCTGGCACTCCTGCTTGAACGGAGAAGCAAAGTCCATGAGCTTGGCCCGGGCCATGATAGGGATCTTGTCCTAATATTACGACTTTTACATTTTCAAGGGGAGTAAAATGAAGAGCGTTTAGGATCTCGCTATCTTGTGGATATATAATTTTCCCTTTTGAACGTTGCTCTTTGATAAAACTTTTTAATTTTAAAAAATACTCAGATTCAGTTTCTTCTTTGAGAAGATTTTTCCATTTTTTTTGAGAAGTGTTATTGTCAGGATTAAGAGCCGTTAAAGATGGAGGCATGGTGGTTTGCTCGTTATTTTCAAATAAACCGACTTTTATAGTCATTTGTTGAACCTGTCTGTTCAATTCCTTTCTATTCAATTATTGAGAGGATCTCTGTCAAAAAAGATTAGGTTTTAACCTTTGAATTAATAATCTACTGTGTTGTGTATAGTGGCATAATAGCATGGATTATGTAAAGATTTCACGGATTTTATTGTAATGGATGACTTATGAATGAATGTACTGCTGATGATATCACTGAAGTATTAAAAAAGGCACCGAATGTAAATTCAGCTATAAAAAATTTCCTAAAAAGAGAAGTTAAGAAAGGAGATAGCTCCGAAAAGTTTGTTAAATCTCTTCGTGATGTGCTTCTTTCAAAAAATGAAACAGCAGCGCGTGATTTTATCTCAGGGGCATTACCTAAATTTCTTAACCATATATACAGCATAGCCTGCTATGCTTATTTTGAATCTATGAGTAAGTTAGCGGAAAATATAGTTGAAAAATATGCAGATGATTTTAATGCAACTTTTGAAATTATTGAAGGCAAGGTTAAATATAAAGATGAGAAGAAGTTTAAAGTAATTTCATCTGAAGCACTTAAGATTATTCACGAGACTTTGGCAGCCCAGGGCTTTGCCGAGTCAGCATTTATGAAAAATGTTGCATTAATCTCGGTATTTGAACGTCCAGTAATTGATGTTTTAACAGATCAGCTTAAGTAGGCTATGACTAAAGAACTGCCAGCAAAATACGATCATAAAGAAGTAGAAAAG
>JAWXBT010000257.1:0-6153 GCA_034440315.1 bacterium | reverse complement strand
TGGAAATTTAGGGGCGATGACTTCTTATCACTTAGCTCAGAAATTAGAAAAGATTGCCGAAGACAAAACACTTAAAGATGCAAATTCATACTTGATCTTATTCGAATCTGAAATTGAAAAATTTTTAATAAAATTTAGTGCCTTTATTAGTAACTAAAAAACATAAGGAGAAATATTATGTTAAAAGTCTTAATTTGTGATGATGATCTCATTACTCGAAAATTACTTTCACGTACAGTTGAATCTTTAGGACATACGGCGATAAATGCATCGAGTGGGAAAAAAGCCTGGGATATCTTAATGGATAACTCTGATATTTCACTTTTAATAACTGATATTGCCATGCCAGATCTAGATGGCCGAGAACTTATAAAAACAATTCGAGGAAATGAATCAGTAGCAAAACTTCCTATCATAATTGTTTCCGGTGTTGTGGGTTATAATGAGATTAGAGAAATATTAGAGCTGGGAGCTTCCAGATTCATGCCAAAACCTTTAGATCTTTCAGAATTAAAAAAATATATCGAAGCATTGATTGTAGGCAAAGAATCATTAGGATCGGCTTAACCAGTAGGAATAAACTTCCTCAAGACTTTCTCTCAATGTATATTTAGGTTGCCAACCTAATTCAGATTTTGCTTTTGTTATGTCTGCATACAAAACAGGAACTTCTGCTGGTCTGGTTCTTTCAGGATCTTGTTCAATCTTTACGGTAAGTCCAGAAATATCAATTAGAGTTGACAAAATTTCCTGAATTGCTGTGGGCTGGCCTCGTCCTAAAATAAACATTCCTGAACCTTTCATAGAAGCAAGCCTGTATGCTCGAACAATGTCTCGAACATCACTAAAATCTCTTTGCGGAGAAAGATTTCCAACTTTTATTATTGCTGGAGCTTTTTTCTTCGAGATTAGTGCTAGTTGATAAGCAAAACTTGAAGCAACAAATTGCTTATCTTGACTAGCTCCGATGTGATTATATGGCCTCAAAATTACACCTTTAACCGTACCAAGATCGTTGTATCTATTAACAACCATCTCTGCCATAGCTTTTGTAAGACTATAATTATTTGCGGGTCTTATGGGATGTTTTTCTGAAACTGGAATATTAGTTGAAGCAACTTTGCCATAGACTTCTGCTGAACTTGCCAAGACAACAGTCGCATTTCTACCTGCAAGATGAGCTGCTCTCATTATATTCTGTGTTCCACCTACGTTAATAGATAAAACTTTTGCAAAATCATTTTCAGCATCAGGAACAAAGGCAATGCCAGCTAAATGATATATTACATCAACCTCAGATTTTGAAATTGCATCAATACAATCATTATAATTAGTAATATCAAATTTCAGAGAAGGAACTTTTAATTTACATTCTTGTCCTGGAGCAAAACAAGCAATTACCTCATCTCCACTTTCAATTAAGTGACTTAAGAGATGAGTTCCAACAAATCCGGCAGCACCAGTTACAAGAGCTCGCATGGGTTACCTTTTATTAATGGAATTATCTTCGATTCTCTTTCTCGGCAGCAACAATCTTTAAATCTTCATCCACCATCATTCTGATCATTTGATCAAAACTAACAGAAGGCTGCCATCCCAATTCCTTTTTGGCTCTGCTACAATCACCAATTAACAGATCTACTTCGGCAGGTCTTAAGAAAGCCTTATCAATTTTTAAATAAGACTTCCAATCAAGCTTGACCTGATCAAAAGCAATCTCAACTAATTCCTTAACCGCATGTGTTTCTCCTGTGGAGATTACATAATCATCGGGAGTTGGTTGCTGAAGCATTAACCACATTGCTTTTACGTAATCACCTGCAAAACCCCAGTCACGTTTTGCATCAAGATTACCAAGTCTTAGTTCATCTGCCAGACCATGCTTAATCTTGGCCACTGTATTTGTGACTTTTCGAGTAACAAATTCAAGTCCGCGCCGTGGGGATTCATGATTAAAAAGGATTCCTGATACAGCAAATATTCCGTAACTCTCTCTGTAATTAACAGTAATATAATGACCAAAAGCCTTAGCAACACCGTAAGGACTCCTAGGATAAAAAGGAGTTAGTTCTGTTTGAGGAGTCTCTCTTACTTTTCCAAACATTTCTGAACTTGAAGCTTGGTAAAATCTAATATTTCGATCAACAAGCTTAATGGCTTCTAAAACTCTCACTACGCCTATGGCGGTAAATTCAGCAGTTAATACTGGCTGAGCCCAACTTGTCGGAACAAAACTCTGTGCGGCAAGATTATAAACTTCATGAGGTTTAATGCTTTCTAAAATGGAGATTAAAGAAAGCTGGTCTAATAAATCTCCTTGAACGAGCTCTATGTTACCCATTAAATGGCTAATGCGTTCAAACTTCTCTACAGAAGATCTTCGCACCATTCCGTAAACTTTATAGCCCTGTTCTAATAAATACTCGGCTAAGTAAGATCCGTCTTGCCCAGTTATTCCTGTTATTAAAGCAACTTTTTTTGACATGTTTTACACCAACAATTACTAAACTAAATTTTTTCTGCCTGACCGAGTGAGTTCCGCGACCACTTCCTTAACATCTTGTACTTTAGACCTAGGACAAACCAAAAGTGCATCTTTACTATCAATCACAACTAAATCTTCACAGCCTAAAATAGCAATTAAACGCTCTGAGGAGTAAACTACACAATCTTTCGAATCGATTGCTAGTGCCTCTCCCCTTAGAAGATTATTTTGAATATCGGTTTTAAAATGATACGCCCAGGCATCCCAAGATCCAACATCATTCCAACCAATTTCACCTGACTCAACTACCACGCAATTACGGGCATGTTCAAGAAGACCAAAATCAATAGAAACGCCTTCTAGCCGATTAAAAACATCTTCCATAACTCGAAGCTCAGAAGATTTGCCAAAAGAATCCCTTATTTCAATTAGACCCTTATACAATTCAGGCATGTACGTTTCTATCCCTTTTAAAACAACTTCCGGACGCCAAATGAAAATTCCACTATTCCAATAAAAACCGCCCTCCTCAATATATTTTCGGGCTCTTTCTAAGCTTGGCTTTTCATAAAATCGGCTCACTGAGTACGCACCTGGATTTTCATGTGGTTCACCTCGCTTAATATATCCGTAAGCAGTATTTGCAGAAGAAGCAGTAATTCCTAATGCAACTAGATAATCTCCAGACTTTGCAACATTAACAGCAACTCGAATTCTCTCTAGGAGCTTTTCTACATTCTCTACGTAATGATCGGCAGGAAAAACCACCATAACAGAATTAGGCGAGTTTTTAATAAGATTAATCGCTGCTAAACCTATTGAAGCGGCAGTATTACGCCCGACTGGTTCACTGATTACATCGCAACCAGGCACGTGTTCTCTCACTAATGATTCATGCTTTTCATTTGTTACAATGACAACATCTTTCAGATTGCAAAGCGAAGTGAGTCTCTTAACCGTAGCTTGAATTAGACTTTCACCGCCCGGGGCAATTGACAAAAACTGCTTAGGTCTGGCAACTCTACTAATTGGCCAAAATCTTGTGCCTTGGCCACCGGCTAAAATAACAGGCCTAATATTTAATTCTGGAGACTTGTTCATTATAATTTGAGTAAACTATTTAAAATATCCAAGCTCTTTTAAGTGGGCAGTCAAACCATCCTGCCATAAAATAGGTTCTCGACCAAGAACCTCACTTAAGCGAGTGCAATCAAGGACGGAATGTCTTGGCCGAACTGCAGGTCGAACTGATTCTTTACTAGACTGCGGAAGGATCTGCACATCAACAAATCCAGGCAGTTCGTCTCTAATCTGATTTAATATTTCAACTGAAAAATCATACCAACTTGTAGAACCCCGGCAGGTAGTATGTATAACCCCGGAACAATCTATCCTACTTAAATCCAATATCACTTCAGCTAACCATCCTGTCCAAGTTGGTGAGCCAAATTGATCATTTACAACCTTGAGTTCTTTTTTTTCTTGAAAAAGCTTAATCATGGTTTGAACAAAATTTTTCCCCTTGCTTCCGTGCAGCCATGAAGTTCTTAGAATTAGGGACTGAACAGGAAGGATTTCCTGTACAGCAATCTCGCCGGCTAACTTCGATTCACCATAAACATTCAATGGATTAGTCTGATCTCTTTCTGTGATTGCTCGGCCTAAACTACCATCAAAAACATAATCTGTTGAAATATGAATCAATCGAGCACCAATATCTTTTGATGCTTCGGCTATATATTTTGGACCGTTACAATTTACAGCAAAAGCAAGCTCTCTATTTTTTTCTGCATCATCAACTTGTGTATAGGCAGCAGAATTAACAATAATCGAAGGTCTTACGGCCTTAATTAAATAATTTACTTGTTCTCTATCAGAAATATTAATTTCAGAACTAATTGGAGCGATTATCTCAATATTTAAAGCGTCCGATCTTCTTCGTAAATCATAGCCAAGCTGGCCACTACCACCAAAAATTAAAATCTTCATATTGCCAATCTTTGAGAATAATTTTTGTCATAGAATTTTATGTATTCTCCAGACTTGATCTGCTTCCACCAGTTTTGATTATTTACATACCAATCAACAGTCTCAGAAAGCCCCACTTCAAATCTGACTGTTGGAGACCAGCCCAGTTCCTTATTAATCTTTGTAAAATCAACAGCGTATCTTTTATCATGAGCCAATCGATCAGCTACTTGTTTAATTAAGCTTTTAGGTTTGTTAAGTTTTTTTAAAATTAGATCGGTAACTTGAACATTTGGAAGCTCGCCTTCGGGACCACTTCCAACATTATATACCTCTCCTGCTTTACCTTTCTCAGCAACACTTAGTACTGCACTACAGTGATCGTCAACATGCAGCCAACTCCGAACATTCATGCCATCCCCATATAAAGGAAGGCTTTTATCTTCTAAAGCATTAGTTACAAATAGTGGGATTAGTTTTTCTGGAAACTGATATGGGCCATAGTTATTCGTGCATCTAGTAAGAACTAAATCAAAGCCATGAGTTTTAAAAGCAGCTAAAGCAACAAGATCTGAGGCAGCTTTTGAGGCTGCATAAGGACTCGTAGGATCTAGAGGTGTATTTTCGTAAAAATATCCAGTTGGACCTAAAGAACCATAGACTTCATCTGTTGAAATTTGGATAAACCTTTTAACTTTTTTTGCCCGTGCAGCGTCTACTAAATTCTGTGTTCCAAGCACATTGGTTTTTACAAAACTAGCTGCACTATGAATAGATCTATCAACATGACTTTCGGCCGCAAAGTTAAAAACAAAATCAAATGTTGAGTCCGCCATTATTGAATCAATAAAGAAGGAATCAGAAATATCTCCCTTTATAAAAGTAATCTTATCCTCATCGATCAAAGAAGATATGTTGCTAAGGTTTCCAGCATAGGTCAAAAGATCAATTACAGAAATATTCCATGAAGGGCGAACACGCCTAAGGAAATGAACAAAGTTCGCTCCAATAAAGCCGGCACCGCCTGTAATTAAAACGTCCATAAAATTAACTCTTGAATTTTTTGACTAAATCTTATTTGCCCCTGTGGTGGCAACTAAATTACTCGCACGATGGAGCGAGTCAAAAGTTCCGGCATCTGTCCACCAGCCATCAAGAAAATCGTACTTTAGTTCATCCAAGGAGAGATACTTGTTATTAACATCTGTAATCTCTAACTCTCCTCTTGCAGATGGATTGAGTGTCTTTATAAAATCAAAAACCTTTGAATCATACATATAAAACCCGGTTACGGCATAATTGCTTGCAGGGTTTTTAGGTTTCTCGACTATTTTTGTAATTTTATCAGCTTTAATTTCAGCAACGCCGAATCTATGAGGATCTTCAACCTCCTTAAGCAAAATCATGGCACCCTTCTCTTCAGCAGCTCTATATTTATCAACTGCGGATCTCAAATTTTTCTCTATGATATTATCTCCAAGCACTACGCAAACAGACTCACCTTGGGCATAATATTCACATAAAGAAAGGGCATCAGCGATCCCACCCTCACCTTCTTGGTAAGTATAATTAATATGCTCAAGACCAAATTCTTTGCCGTTACCAAGAAGTTTTAAGAAATCTCCTGCAAACTGACCGCCAGTAACAATAATTATATCGTTAATCCCAACATTAATAAGACTTTTGATCGGATAATAGAT
>JAWXBT010000256.1:0-3613 GCA_034440315.1 bacterium | reverse complement strand
TCTTAGGGGTGTTCTCAAATTCTAAACCTCACAAAGGTCTCTCAGATCTTGTTAGGGCCTTTAATCAAGTAAAAGAAAATCTCAAAGAAACAAAACTTGTCCTAGTTGGACATGGCATTCCAAGCGTTAAAGATTTTTCTAAAAGATTTAAGGATGTTTCTGATTTTGAAGATATTGTTTTTGTTGGTTCAGTAAATAGAGTTGAGTTATCTCAATTGTATGCTGGAGCTACTTGCCTTGCCATTTCTTCATATATGGAAGGATTCAGTTTGCCTGTAATTGAAGCAAAATCTCAAGGTACACCAGTAGTAACAAGACCAGTGAAGGCCATTATGGAATTAATTAATGATGATGACATTATTTGTAAGGATTTTTCTATTGAGAGTTTGGCAAATGGATTAGTAGAGGGCTATCTAAGTTTTAAAGAAAGAACTGCCACTTCCTTAACTAAGATGGATCTCTCACCTTACACAGTTGAAAGAACAGGAATGGCGACTACTGATTTATATCGAGAAGCTATTTCAGCATTTAAATCTCAAACAAGTTGATAAGGGAATTTTTAAAGTGAAAGTTGCAATAATACATGATTGGCTAACTGGGATGCGCGGCGGAGAAAGATGTCTTCTTTCATTTATCCGCATGTATCCCCAGGCCGATGTTTTTACTTTAATCCATGTTAAAGGAGCAACTCATCCCGAGATCGATGCTCGAGTAAAAGCGACTTCTTTTTTGCAATATTTCCCCAAAGTAGAAAAATATTATCGTTACCTTTTGGGACTTTTCCCATTAGCCATTAGAGGATTTGATCTAAAGGGATATGACTTGGTGATATCCCTTAGTCATGCGGCTGCCAAAAATGTTCCTGTTCCTAGAGGCATTCCTCACATTTGTTACTGTTTTACACCCATGAGATATATTTGGGATCAGGCTAATAGTTATTTTGGAAAATTAACCCCATTTCTTTGGCCAATCATTACTTACCTTCGTAGATGGGATCTGGAAGGTCAAAAACGTGTCAATATCTTTGTTGCAATTAGTAAGTTTGTTGCTGCCAGAATTCGTTGTTATTACCGTAGTGATTCAGAAGTAATTTTCCCTCCAGTTGATACTTCATGGATACGACCGACACAGCCACATATAAAGGGGAAAGCATTTTTATATGCTGGAGCTTTAGTGCCTTACAAGAGAGTGGATCTTGTGATTGAAGCTTTTAATAAATTAGGTCAAGAGCTTTGGATAGCTGGAGGCGGTCCGGAAGAAAAAAAATTAAGATTGATTGCAAAGTCTAATATTAAATTTTTTGGAAAATTATCGGATCCCGAACTTGCAGAATGTTTCAGAAATTGCCGAGCACTTATTTTTCCTGGCACAGAAGATTTTGGTTTAATCCCAATAGAATGTATGGCAGCTGGCCGACCAGTTATCGCACTTTATGATGGAGCTTTGAAAGAAAGTCATTTAGGCGTTCGATACTGGTTGCCAAAAGCCATACAACCATCTGAATCTACTGGAGTTTTTATTCCTAAAAGGCCCGGTCAAGAAGTTGGTGCCTTGGTTGAGAGTGTCAGATACTTTATTGATAACGAAGATTGTTTTGAATCTAGTGTCTGTTTAGATCGGGCACGTGTGTTCGGAGTTGAAGCATTTCAGGATAACTGGAATGTATTACTTAAAAAATTAGGGTTGCCTAGAATCGAGACTTCACAAGTTGTAAATAAAGTTTTAGTAGCCTAGTTAATTTTCAATAATATGCTCAAGCAAAGAAGTCAGCTTTTTGAATTTTTATTTATCTCTGCCGATCTATTGGTGGTCTCTTTGGCCTGGATTCTGGCTTATTGGATCAGATTTCAAACTGACATTATTCCAGCAGATAAGGGAGTTCCTTCTTTTAATAACTATTTTTCAATGTTGTTTTTCATATGGTTAATCTGGGCATTCGTTTTTAGACGAATGGGTCTTTATAAGCCGATGCGCGGAACTAAACCTAGGAAAGAGCTTTGGTTACTTTTAAATGCAAATTCATTGGCTTTAATTGTTTTAATTTCTGCCACTTACTTATTTAGAGAAAAGAGCATTCCCTTTTCACGTCTGGTATTTTTATATTTCGGATTTTTTGCCACTATTGGAACAATCGCTCAGAGAACTCTTCTTAGGTACACTCTTCGGGAGGTTCGACGCAGAGGTTATAATTTACGCTACCTTTTAATTGTTGGTGGCGGACGGTTGGCAGGAGACTTAGCTTCTAGAATAAGAAAGAGAAGGGAACTAGGTATTCAAGTAATCGGTTGTTTGACTAAGGATGGGAATGAACAAAAGGGCCCTCGAGGTCTTCCGGTTTTTGGAAAATATGAAGATCTGACAAGTTGCCTTAAGAGACTTGAAGTGGATCAGGTAGTCATTGCTCTGCCAATGGAAGATAACAACTATCTCTCTTCTGTAATGGAAAGCATTGGTGACTCATTAGTGGATCTTAGAATAGTTCCTGACTTGCAGGGTTTTACAACTTTGGGCAGCTCGATTGAAGATTTCGAAGGATTGCCTGTAATAAGTCTTCGATCTTCACCTCTAGAAGGTATCAACTTGGTAACTAAGAGAGCCTTGGATATTTTTATTGGCTTGTTGGCGTTTTTTATCCTTTCTCCTCTAATGATATTGATCGCACTCTTGATTAAAATTACCTCCAAAGGACCAATACTTTATAATCAGGAACGAGTAAGTTTAGATGGATCTTCTTTTTCGATTTTAAAATTCCGTACAATGTTATTGGATGCTGAATACGGTGGTCCAGGTTGGACAATTCCTGGTGATAATCGAGTTACTCCAATTGGAAAATTATTACGATCTTTAAGTCTAGATGAACTGCCTCAGCTTATTAATGTAGTAAGAGGAGATATGTCAATCGTGGGCCCTCGTCCAGAACGTCCAGTTTTTATTGAAGAGTTTAGGAAAAGAATTCCAAGCTACATGCTTCGTCATAAAGTTCCAGCAGGTATGACTGGCTGGGCCCAAGTACATGGTTGGAGAGGAGATACTTCAATTGAGAAACGAATTGAACACGATCTCTACTATATTGAAAACTGGTCCCTAGTTCTTGATTTGAAAATTATGTTTATGACCCTTATTAAAGGGTTTAATAATCGGAACGCTTATTAACCGTGCATAGGATGGAATAAATCAAAAAAATCATATGAATATCACTGTAATTGGAACTGGGTATGTGGGGCTGGTAGCTGGAGCGTGTTTTGCTGAGATCGGCAATGAAGTCATGTGCGTTGATAAAGATGCAAAGAAGATTGAAAATCTATCTAAAGGCATAATTCCCATCTATGAACCGGGTCTCGAAGAGATAGTAAAAAGAAATATTGACGAAGATCGACTTAAGCTTTCTACGTCAATAGAAAAGGGAGTTGAGTTTGGCGATGTTGTTTTTATTGCAGTAGGCACGCCCTCACAACCTGACGGATCATGCGATTTATCTGGAGTTTTAGAAGTCGCAGAAGCTGTGGGAAAAGTAATGACCAAGTCAAAAGTGATAGTCAATAAATCTACTGTGCCTGTTGGAACTGCTGCTCTTGTTAAAGCAACTATTGCTAAAAATGCAAAATGTGAATTT
>JAWXBT010000255.1:0-3830 GCA_034440315.1 bacterium | reverse complement strand
ATACGGTCATCTTCTATTTAAGCTGAGTAGTAACAGAATTTTAGTCTAATCCGTGTCAAAATGCCTGAATTAAACACACTTCTTTGTGTAAATTCGTCAGCCTGAGTATCACGAATAATAAACTGAGGATGGTCAAGTGGGAAAGTGATTGAATGGGCAGGGATATTAGCCAGACGTTTGATATTTTTCGTGTGTGTGGCATCACAATTAAAGCCGATATTAGATACAAGATTAACATTAGGTAAAACAGTTAATCCATTTTGCAGCCAGCAAGCAAAAAGCCATCTGTAAGCCCAACTATTAATTAAGTTCTCAGAAATATCTTGAAAAATATCTTCCCAGTATTTTACAGCGTATTGGGAGTGTAAAATATCTTTTAGCCAATGATTATCTTTAACAGTTTTCCAAAGACTCATCTCTCCGTCATAATATTCCCAAGCCCTACGCCAAGTAGCCCAGCCCCAGCAGTGAGTAAATAAGGAGAAATAATAGCTATCTGTTGTACGCTGCTTACCAAATTGAAAGTTATTCCCTGAAATGACCATAATCCTCTCGTCATTTAGATAATAATTTAATAACTCTGAACAGAACAGAAAAAATGTTGGATCTGGCAAACAATCATCTTCAAGGATAATTGCTGATTCAACATGATCAAACACATAATTTAATCCACTAGAAATTCTCTGCTGACATCCCAAGTTGATATCTGAGTATATTTTGACAACATCGCAATCCCAATCTATATCTTCTACAATTGCACGAGTATCTCTACACTTATCTATCTCATTAGGTCGATCTTGCCGATGTCCATCAGCTATGATGAATAGGCTTTTTAGGTCTTGCTTGGCGAATTGCTTCAAATACAATTTTCGTGGTGTCTGGTCGATTAAAGATTAAGAGAACTACTGGCGTTGTTAATTGAGAATCCATAATCACTTCACTTATGTTTATTTGTCATAGATTTATTAGAAGCAATAATTTCACCTTTTCTACTGATCACAAGATAATCAAATCGATCTTCCCAAGGCATCATATTTACAAAAAGGTCTCTATTATTCCACACTAAATCCTGAAAAGGGTTTTTCCATTTAGAATGATACGCATGAAAAAAATAGTCAGTACCCATGTCTCGTCTTTCACTAGGTTTCCATTCCATAAAAATTAAAGTATTTTCTAGTACTTGAATATGCCATTTGTGATGCTTAGGAATCTTGGTAAAGTTAAACATAGTATCTGAGATTTTTGATGGTGTCTCTATATAGCCACGTTTACCTATTCTCATTAACTCTTCACATGCTTGAGCAGGGTCATCTACATGCTCTAACACATGGGAACAATACACAAAATCAAATTCCTTGTCTGCAAAAGGAGTTGATTCTAAGTTACATATAATAAGTGGTCTATCATCGCGTTTAAGATCTTCATATCTATGACTTGTTTTACCTTCGTAGAAGTCTGCAAGATGAGTTGCTAGGGGAAATGGATAACCTCCACTACCAATATCTAAGACTTTATCTCCTTGCTTGATCGGAAAATCTATATACTCTTTTTGATAAAAATACCGCCCTTCTTGAAGTCCCTTACCTTTTTTGAGGAGTTTAATATCCAAGTGGGATATATTCTGCCAGTAAATTTCTAGCCTTCGTTTTATTTTGTCTATCATATTGGAAATATTGTTTATTATTTTATTGTTCTAACTTTTATTTAATAACTTTTCTTTGACATTAGTTATAGCCTGTCTAGGCGAAGTAAATAGCAATTTGAAATTACGTTTTACAAAACGCATTTTTTGTTTGAGCATATTAACAAATTCAATTCTCTTGGCATAATTAGAATAAATTGGATAATTAATAATAGAGTTAATAGGATTAGTGATATTGATGTAGTCTTTCACTTTAGAAGAGATTTCATAGAATGAATTTGCTTCTATTGAGACTCCAGTAAACTTAGCTAAATGCCATAAGTCATCGATCTCTTTATTCCAACCACGATATGTATGGGTTACTTCCTCAAAACCATATTTAGAGAATAGTTGATTGAGAGATTTGTCTGTAAACATTGAATAATGTGCGGTATTCATCCACTGTAGAGATAAATCTGATCGATTTTGATAGTATGTAGGAATAGCTGTGAATATATAACCACCAGGTTTAAGTATTTTTTGGATGCCGAGCATTACTTGATCTAAGTCAGCAAAATGTTCAAATGCATGGTTACTAAACACTAAATCAACTTGATCGCTAATTTCAGTATTGCTATCCAATATTGTATTTTGAATGGTTTTCATTCCAAGGTAATTAGCAGCATAATCAAATAGATTTTTATCTGGCTCAACACCATATATTTCCCATCCTAAATCTTGAGAAAAAACCTTTAGAACACCTCCATGTCCAGCACCAATATCAAATACTTTACCTAATCCTTTTAAGTCCATATTTGCGATCGCATATTGAATCTTATCTAGGTAATACCATCTGGCGAAATCGATATAGTGTTTGCCATTCTCTAAAAAATAGGATTTAGGGATTTCACTACTATGATATCTAGAACTTAGGTAAAATTGATTTAAATCTTCTTTAGATGGTCGTGGATTTTGATGAACAAATCCACATGGAGAACAAATTTTCCATTCGCTTTTTTTAACACCTTCATAGAGACTTCCATAGTTAGGGATATGTGAGTCTTGACAGTTAATACTTAAAGATTCAAAACTACTATAATTTCCACAAAGGGGACAAGGAATTAGTTCTAATTTACTCATCTTTTTTGCTCAGGATAAATTTCTGAAAGACTCGACTATATTTTTTGATAAATTCCGATAAGTTCGTATTGCCGATATTATGCAAATCAGTTTTTTGATAACTTCCGCCAAATAAACTATTAGTAAACTCTAGTTCTAAGACTAAACGATCTCCTTGTGTAAGCGGCTTACCTTTATGAAAGCACAGAGTGTCTCCAGCGATTATAGTACCTTTAGGAGCTATGATCTCTAAAAATTTCTCTTGGGGATAAAACTTTGCAAGTTCTTCATCAGGTATTCTTGCATAGCCCATACCTAAAAGCTCTTTATGTTTACCGCCTATTTGATGAGAACCAGCAATGTAGCAATGTGGTCCATTATCACTGGTTACATCAGTTAAATAAATAAAAAATTTCAGCCATTTAATTCTATCCATATCAAAGTGATAAAGCTGTGCAGATGCGGGACAAGCAACGTTGGAAAAAGCTGTACTCCACCACATGGCTACGATATCTAAGATTGGTTGAGTTTCAAGATAAGCTTGCGCGATCGCCAAAATAGACAAGTCAGCCATTAATGCTTGAATATCTGGATTAGCAATTAAATCTGCTTCTTGCAGCCAGTAAGTAACTGCTATAGGATTCGTGCGATCATAAACTGACATTTTTAGAGATGGGTCTAAGGAACCTATCAGATTACATTCTTTAGTTAACGCAAAAGGAATAAGCTTGGCACATATGTCTCCTGACAAGAGATGCTCAAAAACATAATATCCATCTTTTCTGATTGCTTGAACGATCCTTTCTATTTCCTCACTATTTAGATTCCCTAAAACACCATTTTTGTGAGTAAGTACATAGGGCGATCGGTATAACTTTAACAGCCAGGCTAGAAAAGTATTAGAGTAGCCATTAGTTAACGAATAAAGATTTATCAAGCTGAGATAAGCTTTTTCAGGGGTTACGCTAGTTTTGCGATAAACAAAAACACCTTGAAGAATGTAAATAATATTGGGTATAGCCTTTAGAGGTTTTAGCCACTGTTTAAACTTGTTAATCATTTTTGTTGCTAACATAACTATTCCTTAATT
>JAWXBT010000254.1:0-2731 GCA_034440315.1 bacterium | reverse complement strand
CATATACTAGATTCGAAAAAGAGAAAATCAGTTCTTGACTATTCAGAAAAGAATTTGTTAAGTCAATTCACCAAGCCAACTGGTGTAAAAAGCAAGTTTACTTATGATGAAGAGGATAGACTCAGTCAAATTGAGCTTGCAACTAAAGAAACATTAAATTTAAAATACAAAGACGAATTACCTAAAAGTATTAATATAAATGGTGCAATACTTGAAATAGTTTATACTGCCAAGAGCCAGATTTCTGAAATTGTTTTTCCTGATAAAAAAAGTGTTCGTTTTCAGTATGGAGAAAACGATAAGTTGATTTCTATTACCAATCGTGCTGGTGAAACTCAATTTTTTAATACAACAATAATTGATGGAAAATTAATTCATCAACTGAAAGATTCATTAGGCAGGCAGATTCAGTTTACTATGGATTCTTTTGGAGGAATGGAAAAAATTTTACTTCCTGATGGAACTTCACAGGAAGTATCATACAATGAAGATTTAGATGCTGAAGTAGTAAAGCTGCGAAATGGTAAAACAAAAACTATTTATAGTGGTGAACTTTATCTTGAAAGAATTGAATGGGAAGATGGAAGTTTTCAGGATATTAAACTTAATGAGAAACTTCAAGTACAATCTATTGAAAATTCAACAGGAATTATTTCTTATGAGTATGATGAATACGGAAGACCGCTATCTGAATCATATCAAGAGTCTAAAGTAATTTACATTTACGATAATGAGTTACTTAAAAAGATTATTTACCCAAGTGGATTAAAAGTTACTTATGAGTATAATGAGGATGATGAACTGCAATCGGTAAAAATTGGCGATAAGGAAATAAATTATCAGTACAATGCTGATGGAACTTTATCCCAAATTAACTATCCAAACGGAATAAATGAGGAACAAAAAAATTTTGTTTTCAGCGGTTTGCAGAAATCAAGACTGATAAATAAATCGGGAAGTGTAATCTCAGAACAAACTTACTCTTATGACGAACTGGGTCGTTTGAAAACATTACATGACTTAGAAAAAAATACCGCAAGAGATTGGCAGTTTGAGTATGATGCTGAACATCGCTTAACTTCTGCTAAGGAAAACAACCAAAATAATTACGAGAAATATTCTTATGATGCAAAAGGAAATATAATACAAGCCAATGAAATCAAAATAGAGATAGGCTTAATGGACGAGGTAAAGCGTCTTGGCAATAACCTTTTAGAATATGACAAAGCAGGAAATTTATCGGGATTTAATGATGATAATAACAGAAAATTTAAATTCAAATTCTCAGAAAATAATACTTTAAAACATGCTCTGATTAATAATGAGACATGGGAGTATTGGTACGATGGTTTAGGAAGAAGAGTTGGAAAGTCAAATGGTAATGAAGCATACAAATATTTTTGGGCAGGTGATAAATTACTATCCGAAGAATATAGCAAAGCAGATTTAGTTATTAACCGCGAATATATTTATACTGACAGTAATGTTCCTGTTGCATTTATAGAGGGAAACAAAATTTATTATTTTCAAAAAGATGTACGTGGAGCAATAATAAGAGTGCATGATGAAAGAGGGGAAATAGTTTGGAGTGCAAGCTACACCGCATTTGGGAAAGCAAATATTTCTATTGAGAAGATTAAACAACCCTGGAGATTAGCAGGTCAATATTTTGATAATGAAACAGGGTTGCATTATAACCTTGCCCGTTATTACAGTCCTTATTTACGCAGTTTTTTATCTCTTGATCCTAAATGGATTTTGTTTGGAGCAAATAACTATAGTTATGCTGCCAATGACCCATATAATAAAATTGACACGGATGGTAACTGGCCTGAGTGGTTAAATACTAAAAATGTACTTTCTGTTGGAGCAGGTATTGTTGCAGGGGTTGCAACGGCAGCCGCAGCGGTTGCTGTTGCAGGAGCTATTGGAATATCTGCACCTGTAATTGCTGGTTCATTGGTGGCTCTTGTAATAATAGGAGCAATATCCGGTTTTGTGGCTGGCGCAACAGAATCCATTGTAAGCGATTTAATGGATCATAAAGATATATTTATTGCATGTGCTCTTAAATCTGGATTGTGGGGGGCTGCTATTGGAGCTGTATTAGGTCCAGTGCTTAAGTTAGCATCAGGGCCTCTTGGTGCTCTTGGAAGGGGAATTGGCGCAAAGATTGTAAAAATATTTCCAAGTCTTGGAAAGTGGGCAAAAGGTCTTGCACAAAAGGAAGCAAAAAAAGCCGCTGAAAAAATATTAAAAAGTGGAAGATCAAAATCTAAACTTCCAAGAGCTGTTAGTGTAGCAGTTGATAAAAAGACAGGTAAAGTTTATACTGGCGAAAGCGGTAGGGTAAAACCTCCCAGAACTGATTTGCATCCTGAATTGGAGCAAAGAATGCCTAAAGAAAGTTTGGAAAGACATTCTCCTGATAATTGTGCAGAAGTTGATGCAGCTAACGAAGCATTAAAAGATGGTGCAAAGATTGAAGATTTGGAAATCCATACGGTGAAGATTGAGAAAAATACTGGTGTGGTTTCTGATTTTGAACCCTGCAATAATTGCCAACAAACATTTGAAGGAGTTGAAATGACAAGCAAAAAATAACTAAAATGGACATTGATAAAGTAAAAAATATTTTAATAAAGTCTGGTTGGAATGAAGACCACCATATTTCTACTGATATTATTCAATCAGTATATAAAAAATACGGGTTCCCTATTTTTTCCAATGT
>JAWXBT010000253.1:0-8759 GCA_034440315.1 bacterium | reverse complement strand
ATTTTGTGATAACCATGATAAGAATAGATGATAAATTTTAACTA
The DNA here is from genome assembly GCA_034440315.1 of bacterium. GTDB lineage: Bacteria > Bdellovibrionota_C > UBA2361 > UBA2361 > J135 > JAWXBT01. Next base: position 8,715 of record JAWXBT010000253.1, on the reverse strand, counting down.
AAATCAAGAGCAATTTCTCTTTCTAGGGAGAATATTGAGGAGAGAAAATGTTATTACAGGGAAGTAGCAAGCTAACCATACTGAGTATAATTTTTATTTTGTCATTTTTAGGTTGTTCAACCCAAAAAGGTGGAACTAGATTTAGATCAACCCCATTTCAAACCAGTTTTGTCGATCCAGAGATTCTTAATAAAATATCTTCTCTAACGGTTTCGAATGTTCAATGGGCTGCAGGCACTGAATCATGTTTGAATAGAGAGGATCTAGCTCATAAAACCCAAGCAGCTTTCGAGGGAGCTTCCACTGTCAAGTTTGTTACTCTGGGAAATGATAACGATGCAAGACTAAACATTAATGTTGTTTCATGTGAGGAACGTATCGGATCGTCTTTTGGATCTGATAGACCAGCAAGAGTTGGCTTTTTAATATCGATTGTAAATAAAGAAAGTAAGGAACTTTGGAGTGGCACGTTCAGTATGAAAGATACTGCAATTTTAGAAAACCTTCTTGCTGCCCCAGAAAAATTAAAAGTTGGAGCTAAGTGGCTTACCAGCGAAGAGATTATGATTCACGGTCTTACCCTTGCAGCAAAAGAGTTTGAGACTCAGAGAAGTAGAATGTTCCTTGAAAAACCATCGGTTATTAAGTAACCATTGTAAAAATTAACTGTTTCCAAAAACTCTAGTCTAGGTAACAATCTAAACGATTGTTTTATATTTATAATGCCAGATCTGATTGCTCTATAAAGGGTGACATTTTGCATTAGCAGTGGGAGGTTATTTTGACTGCTACGAAAAGACGACCAGAATCAAGAAAAAGAAAATTAAGAAGCACTCCACAGTTTAAAAAGAAAGCTCAAGATTATAATTGGGGGCCTGAGGCTTTATCCATTTTTTTTGCTGCAATTGCTTTGTTTCTACTCTGTAGCATTTTAGCTCAGCAACCCTTGGTTCTAGAAGGATTAGGAATTAGTAAAGGGGCAGCCCAGCTACTTGGGCCAGTTGGGAGATTTATAGGGGTTCTGTTATTTGGAGCGCTAGGCTGGTCATCTTTGGTTCTGGTATTATGGCTTACATATCTTTCCGTTCGTTCCTGGCAAGAAGAACTATTGATTAAAAATCGCAAACATCCATTTTGGGTACTTTTACTTGGTGCTATTGGAGTTTTAGTTTCCCTTTCAACTGTTGCCTCTATCATATGGAGTACCAATGGTGGTGGTGGTATCGGCATGACTGTTAGTCGGCCTCTGTTACATCTATTTAGTACTTTTGGAGCGTTACTTTTAACAGGATCTTTATTTGTCCTCTCTCTTAGTTTTGCTTTAGGGATTTCTGTTTCCGAAGTTGGCTTATTAGCCTGGGATCTATTTACTGATGTTTTGGTTTTACTCTTTGTAAGCTTGCCCCTTATGGTTTTTGGGGCAGTTACTTTTGTACTAGGAAGATTTCTTGGTGGAGTAAGCTTTGTGCTTGAAGCTTTATTGTCAGAAGAGGTCGTCGATAGGATTTCTTCTGTTTTTGCAGGATTTCGCAAAAGTAAAGTCAGGGCTGTGATTGCACGACCATCCGTAAGAAAGAGTATCGTTTTAGATGACGCTGATGACAATCAGGACGATGATCTTGATGAGGAAGAGTATGAATCTGAAATTCATGTTAGAAGAAGAAATGGATCTACTAAAGTCTCCCAAAAAGAGCTTCTAAAATCTAGAAAAAGACTCGAAGAGGGGACGCCTCAGGCTGATATTTTTTACACTGGGACTTATCAGCCACCTGAGATTAATCTTTTGACTCAAGGTATTCCAGCAGAAGGGTCTGAGAATGATGACGATCTTGTAAAGAAATCTCGTCAGATTGAAGTTAAGCTTCGTGATTTTGGAATTTCAGGGAGAGTGACCGAAGTACATCCAGGTCCAGTTATTACACTTTTTGAATTTGAACCAGCAGCCGGAGTTAAGGTAGGACGTATTTCAGCATTATCTGATGATTTAGCTATGACGCTAAAGTCTGTGTCAGTAAGAATCGTCGCTCCTATTCCTGGCAAAGGTACCGTCGGTATTGAAGTTCCAAATCAGAAACGAGAAATTGTAAGATTACGAGATGTTCTTGAAAGTCCAGAAAGTGTAAGAGCTCAATCGGTTCTTTCTGTCGCTCTTGGGAAAGATACATACGGAGACTCAGTCGTAGCTGATATCGCTACAATGCCGCATCTTCTTATTGCAGGTGCAACTGGAACAGGTAAATCCGTTTGTATTAATGCTTTTCTTTGCAGTCTTTTGTATAAGGCAACGCCTGCTGAACTTGGATTGATTCTGATCGATCCAAAGATTCTAGAATTAAGTGTTTATGATGGAATTCCTCATCTGAGAGTTCCTGTAGTAACTGTACCTAAACAAGCCAAGGCCGTTCTAGATTGGGCTGTGCATGAGATGAATAGACGGTATCGCTTAATGCAGAAAGTCGGAGTGCGAGGTATTGATGCATATAACCGAGTGGTTAGAGGAGAAGATGAACCCGATGCTATTAAGACCAGTGAGTTAGAAGTCGTAGAGCCAATAATTTCAGAACAAAATATTGAACTAACTGAAGATCATGTTCCTAATGAAGAATTGCTTGGCAAGGGTGAAGAGGAATTAGTTGCGATAGGTGATACTTTAATTCCACTTCCCAAGATTGTTATTGTCATTGATGAATTGGCAGATCTTATGCTTTCAGTTGGAAGGGAGGTGGAAGACTTGATTGCTAGATTAGCTCAGAAGGCAAGAGCAGCTGGAATTCATCTTATTGTTGCAACGCAACGTCCTTCAGTAGACGTTATCACTGGTTTAATTAAAGCCAATTTTCCAGCAAGATTATCTTTCCAAGTTTCAAGCCGCGTGGATTCACGAACTATTATTGATAGTATGGGTGCTGAAAAATTACTCGGTCAGGGAGATATGTTGTTTTGCCTCCTGGGGTTTCTTCATTGCGTCGTGTGCATGGAGCTTTTGTTTCTGATACTGAAGTAAAAAGAGTTGTGGCTGCATTAAAGAAAGATTGTAAACCAGTTTACGATCAATACATCCAAGAGCTTTGTGAGAAAGCTATGAAGGAAGATGCCGATGGTGCGGAGCAAGGTGGCTCTGAAGAGCATGACTCTTTATACGATGAGGCCGTTAGGTTAGTTTTAGAAAAAGGAAAAGCATCTACTTCTTTAATTCAGAGAGTCTTAAGAATAGGTTATAACCGAGCCGCTAGGATTATGGAGATGATGGAGAGAGAGGGCATAATTGGGCCTGCCGATGGTGCAAAACCTAGAGAAGTTATAGGATCCGATCTCTAGTTTTATTTTGGTATTACAATGAATCCTATAGCTCGTATTTTGTTATTATTACTCGTTGTTTTTTCACCTATTTTAGCATCTGCTGAATTATCAGTTTTTAAATGCATAAAACCAATTAGCAAAGAGGTTGGGCAAAAAGATCTGTTATTAGTTCAGGTTAAGTACGGCGAAGTTCAATCAATTAATGCCGACTTTCAACAGCATTCTTATCTTGATGCACTTGATACTTGGGAATTAAGTTCAGGAAAACTTACCTTTAGTAAGCCTGGCAAAATGAAATGGGCATATAGCGATCCTGAGCCTCAAGAATTTATTTCGGATGGAAAAACCATGTGGTTTTATCAACCCCTTGATAAACAAGTTATGATTGACACCATTGACATGGCTTTTAAGGGTAATTTACCAATCTCTTTTCTATTAGGAATTGGAAATTTAAGTACAGATTTTAATTTAAAAAGTACCTGTGAAAGCTCAGAAGGCATTATTTTTGATTTAGTCCCAAAGAAATCAGATCAGGATTTAGGCGGAATTAGATTACTTGTTGACTCAAAAACTTATTTGCCAAATGGGGCGGAAGTTCTAGATGCTGCTAAAAATAAAAACTCCTTTGTTTTTAGTAACTTAGAATCAAATAATGCTGTTTCAGAAGACATTTTTTCACCAAAATTTCCTTCTGGTACGGATAAAATCGATAACAGGATCCGAAAGAGCAGCTAACATCGCTTAACCCTCTATTTTTCGCTATACTTTGTGCCTCTATGGGAAAAGGATTTGCAATAATTGATAACCAAGAAGTTGGTCAAAGCTCCTGTGCTTCATCTAATCCAGCGATCATGAATGTACCTGATGTCGGCCCGAACCTTCGTCTTTTTAAGGGACGTGTCGCGGTAGTTACTCTAGGATGTGCCAAAAATAGAGTAGATTCGGAAGTCATGTTGGGAAGCTTTGTCAAAAGTGGCTTTGAGGTGGTGGTTGCACCGAGTGAAGCCGATGTAATTTTAGTAAATACTTGTAGTTTTCTTGAAAGCTCAGTCAAAGAGAGTGTTGATGCAATTTTAGAAGTTTCTGAATTTAAATCAAAGGGACGTTGCCGACAGATATTAGTTGCTGGCTGCTTGGTTGAAAGATACAGAGAAGAATTAAAAACAACTTTACCCGAAGTCGATCAATTTGTTTCAATTGATGATATCTCAAAAGTAGGAGATATCGCTTCGGGTGGATTTGAAAGTGTGATTGAAAGAGCTGGAAGGCCATACTTTTTGTATGATGATACTTTGCCGCGCTATCTCTCTACAAAAACCCACACTGCTTATGTAAAGATCTCAGAGGGCTGTAATCGCCCTTGTACATTTTGTATAATTCCTAAGATTCGCGGCCTGATGAGAAGTCGCGAAATGGCTTCAGTACTTAGGGAAATTCAAGATCTTGGATCTCGGGGAGTTAAAGAGATTAATCTTATTGCTCAGGACTTAACAAATTATGGTGTTGATAATAAGACTGGGAAACTTTCTGAGCTTTTAGTTGAGATCGATAAATTAAATGCTGTGCCATGGATTAGACTGCTTTACGCCTATCCTGTGGGTACGGATGATACTCTTTTAAAAGCAATATCTGAGTTACCTTCAGTTGTTGAGTATCTTGATATTCCACTTCAGCATTCAAGTGAACCGCTACTAAAGGCGATGCAGAGACCATTAGGTAAGTTCTCGCCGCGAAAAATTGTTGAAAAAATTAAAACTGTTTCCCCGAATGTGCATATCCGTACAACTTTTATCGTTGGTTTTCCTGGTGAGACCGAAGCAGATGTTTCCGATCTAGAAGCTTTTATTTTAGAGGGACATTTTACTAATTTAGGTGTTTTTAAATATTCCCCTGAACCTGGAACTCCGGCCTTTGAGATGCCGAATCAGATCTCTGAGAAAGAAAAAGAAAAACGCCATAAACGATTGATGTTGGCTCAACAGAAGGTAAATACTGCCAGGCTTAAAAGCTTTGTGGGACAACAATTGCAAGTTCTAATTGAAGGTACCCATGAGGATACCGACCTGCTTTTCTCAGCTCGTACTAGATTTCAAGCTCCTGAAATTGACGGAACTGTTATTATTAATGAATTTTCAGAAGGGGTTATTAATGTAACTCCAGGACAATTTGGCAGAGTTGAAATTACAGAAGTAGTCGGTTACGACTTAGTAGGTAAATTAATATCGATTGATCAATAAAAATATCGAAAATTAAGATGAACATGAATCGTCCCAAAATTGGAATTTTTATCATTGCTTACAACGCGGTTAATCATCTAATACAGACAATCTCTCGCATACCTAAAGAAACTTATAACGAAGTTGAAGAGATCTTTGTTATTGATGATTGCAGTAAGGATAATACTTACTACGCTGCTCTTGGTTATAAACATGCTTACGGAATTGATAAGTTAACAGTTAAACGCAATAAAATTAATCATGGTTACGGGGGCAATCAAAAAGTTGGTTATCAATATGCCATCGAAAGAGGGCTGGATATAGTTGCTTTGATTCACGGAGACGGTCAGTACGCTCCCGAAAGACTTCCGGATCTTCTCGCTCCTTTTAGAACAGATAATGCCGATATGGTTTTTGGTTCTCGCATGTCACATGGTCGAGAAGCCCTTAAAGGTGGCATGCCTATGTATAAATTTTATGGCAACAAAATTCTCTCTTATGCACAGAATAAAATGACCGGATTAAACCTTAGTGAGTATCATTCAGGTTATAGACTTTATTCTATGCATGCCCTTCAAAAATTACCTTTTTTAAATTTTACCAATACTTGGCATTTTGATACTGAGATTATTTTAGCTATGGCTGAACGAAAAATGAATATCGTTGAACAGCCGATTCCAACATATTATGGAGATGAGATTTGCCACGTTAATGGCATTCCCTATGCCCTAAATTGTTTGAAATCAAGTTATCGATTTTACCAAAATAGAAAACGGAATATCATGACCTATCCTGGAAGTTATCCCGAAAATCTTTCTCATCTAGAAGTTATTAAGATGGCGGTGGGGGAGAAGTAATTCTATCTCTTTCTTAAAAGTGCCAAATGCTGATACGCCATTAACCCGGGTATCATATTCGCAAGAGCTACTCTACTAAGTGACAAAGCCTTAAAAAATTTATTATCCCAGACTAGTTTTGGCAGGACAAATTCAGCAGGTTCAATCGAAGCATTAATTTGACAAAGCTCAAGCTCTTTATGTGTTAGTAGTATTTTTTTAAATGTTCTTCGCGTAAAGAAATGAAGATGAGTACGATCTAGTATTGCTCGATCGGTATAATTAAAAAAACCAAAGAGTAGTGGCAGACGAACACTCCAGTGGGCAACATTGGGAACTGAAATAGCGAGATATCCGCCATTTTCCAAAAGCTTCAAGACCTCTCCTAAATAACTCTCAGGATCAGAGAGATGTTCAAGTACATCGAGTAAGAAAATAAAACCAAATTTGCGGCCTTGTAACTCTTCAATGTTAGCAGTTACTTGACTATAAACCTGCTTTGCTTTTTCCATAGCATCTTTATCTACTTCTATAGCAGTGAGGTCCGTGAACCCACGCTCCTTAAGAGCAATGCCTATAGGCGAGCTGCCGCAGCCAATATCTAAAATTGGTGTTTTGGGTTGACGGGTGGCAGCAATATTCAATGCCCAAGTATGGCTTGAGCCTATAAAAGGCTTATGATGATACCGATCTAGAGCTGATTTTGAAGATTCCAATCTTGCCTCAAATTCTCATAAAAAAGGTAAAAAACAATCTAACAAATTGGCAGAGAGACTCTAACTTTGTTATACTCGGCCCTGTAGAATTTTCAAATTTATAGAAGTAACTAATAAATGTACAACCCAAACCTTCATTTTCATTTTACTGGAATCGGTGGCGTTGGCATGTCTGGTATTGCCGAAGTGCTTCTAAGACAGGGATTCAAGGTCTCAGGCAGTGATATTACTCAAAATGAATCCTGTAAGCGCTTGGAAAGGCTTGGAGCTGTTATTAAGGTTGGGCATGCTCGTGAGAACTTACCCAAGGCAGCTTCCTTGTTAGTCTATTCCTCAGCTGTTAAAGCAGAAAATCCCGAGCTAGTTGAGGCTCATGAAAGACAAATTCCCGTAATTCCCAGAGCTCAAGTATTGGCCGAATTGATGAGACTTAAGCATGGGATTGCTGTTGCGGGCTCGCATGGGAAAACTACAACGACAAGTTTCATTGCTCATATTTTGGATTTTGCCGAACTCGATCCCACTGTTGTAATCGGTGGTCAGGTAAAATCTATGGGGGGCAGTGGTGGAAAGCTTGGTAAAGGAAATTTTTTAGTTGCTGAATCTGATGAAAGCGATCGGAGTTTTTTGCTTCTTCGTCCAACAATTGCCGTTGTTACAAATATTGATAGTGAACATCTGGAATCTTACAGTAGTATGGCCGAACTTGAAGAATCATTCCTGAAATTTGCAGAGAGCGTGCCTTTTTATGGTTTAGCAGTCTTGTGTCTCGATGATCCACGACTTCAAAAAATATCTGAAAATTATTCAAAGAGAAAAGTAACATACGGATTAACTCCAGATGCTGACATTACGGCCAAAAACATTAAAGCTGGTGTGGGTTTTATGACCTATGAAGTTTGGAAAGCTGGCCAACTTCTTGCTCCAGTGACATTACCCATGATGGGCATTCATATGGTTTCAAACTCATTGGCAGCAATTGCAGTAGCCCTTGAATTGGATGTTAAAATTGAACTTATCGTTGAATCTTTACAAAGTTTTCCTGGAGTTGGTAGAAGACTAGAAACGATAGGGGAAATCGGAGGAATTACTATTGTAAGTGATTACGGCCATCATCCCACTGAAATTCGAGCTACTATTGCCGCACTAAGAGGTAGTGTTGGTGCAGATAAAAAAATATACGTAGTGTTTCAACCCCATAGATTTTCAAGAACGAAAAGCTGTTTTGTCGATTTCTTAAATGCTTTTAATGAGTGTGATGATCTAACCATTTCTGAGATCTATCCTGCCGGAGAAAGCCCAATTGAAGGAGTTACTGGTGAAGCTCTATATAAAGCCATGAATCATCATTCGAAACATTTTGTTTCTGACATTAAAGATTGTCGTACAATTTCAAAATTCTTAAAGCGCGGAGATGTAGTTTTATGTCTTGGAGCTGGTAGCGTGGGGATGCTACCTTTTAAATTAATGGAAGATCTGGAAAGTGGAAATTTCGAGGTAAAAAGTGATGCCACTAAAGCAGCCTAATGCTGAATTAAAAGAGTTACTCCAGGCAGCTGCTCCGACTTCAAAATTTAAGCAAGGGATAGTTGGATCTAACCTTACTACTTATGCAATTGGTGGTCCGCTTGATTTATTATGTGAGAT
>JAWXBT010000252.1:0-5509 GCA_034440315.1 bacterium | reverse complement strand
TCTTGGAGTCACATGACTCAGAGGTTATGCTAAATTAGTGTAATTTTCTATGGTATGGATAGTTGAGTTTGGTGAAGACATCGATCGAGAGTTCGATCGGGGAATGAAGCCGTTGACAATTGATATTGAAGTGAGAGGTAGAAAGGTCAGCCCTAACATGATCAAAGACCAACTAAAAGACCATGGACTAGGTTGAGGGAGATCGTCTAAGCCTGTGAGTAGGGATTCTATTCTCTGATCTAGTCGATCGAGAGTAGTATGAGGACTAAAAGCAGCACAAAGATTTTCAGAGATTTCGATCGAGCTACTGACTGACCAGAGTAAAGATTCGGCAAGGAGGAGCGGATCGACTTATTTTGCTGCCCATCGATCGGCGCACAGTTCTCTTAGTAGCAGTAACTCTTCCCCAAATAGCTAGTTTCTTTGAGATATCGGTCAGAGAGTATACTGAGTATGTCTGAATTGATTACGATCCTTGAACAGAAATCACTATATTTTAAAGAGAAGTTACGGTCATGAGCTATGGGCATCTACCTTGGAATCCAAGTATTCCATATCAAGCAGTGCGGATAAAAAACAACCCTGGGCGTAAGGGTGTCACAACTGGCATTACTAAGGAGTCGGCTGGTCGTCTTTTGGTTAGAGTTAGCTTTGGTCCAAATGAAGAGCAATTTAAGCAGTATGAGCAACTAGAACTTTTCACAGAGACAGAAAGCATTCGTGATTTGCTTGCAGCAGGGCATTTTGGCAAACCTAGCGATCTCAGACAGATTTTGACTTTTGAAAAAATAAAAGGGAATTTAACAAATGTTTTTTATAGCATGGAGTCGAGCAATACAGATTTTTATGCTTATCAATTTAAGCCAGTATTAAAATTTTTGGACTCACCTGTTGGACGTTTATTGATTGCTGATGAAGTTGGTTTAGGGAAAACGATTGAATCAACTTATATCTGGAAAGAGTTACAAGCAAGACAAGATGCAAGACGCTTACTAATTGTTTGTCCTTCTATGCTACGAGATAAGTGGGCTAGCGATCTCAAGAATTGCTTTAATCTAGAAGCTGAACTAATTGATGCCAAAAGATTACTAGAAAAACTCCAGTCTTTTGTACAAACTGGAAAACCTCAATCATTTATCTATGTAGTTAGCTTTGAGGGTGTTAGACCACCTAGAGAATGGAGAGATGAGGAAAAAACAGGAGATAACACCAGAGCACAACTGGCTAGATTACTAAATGAGAACAGTACAAATGAACAAAATACCATTTTTGATTTAGTGATCTTTGATGAGGCTCACTATTTACGCAATCCAGAAACTGCAAACAACCGTTTGGCACAGATTTTACGTGAGGCTTCACAACATATTTTATTACTCACTGCAACGCCAATTCAAATTCGCAGCGATAATCTATACCAGTTGCTTAGGCTAGTTAGTCCTGAAGATTTCTATGATCGCGATAGCTTTGAGCAAATGTTAGCTGCTAATAAGCCTATTGTTCAAGCATTGAGCCTTGTATGGAAAGCTTCAGTTATTTCATCAAATCATTTCATGTCTGCCCAGTCTAGTAGCAATCAAAATATTACTGAAGCTAGAGAACTAGTCGAACAAGCTATAGAATCCCCCTATTTTTCGGGAAGCTCTCGACTCAGACAGGTGCATCAACAATTGGAAGAACTTGAAATTTCTGGTGAACTTACTCCTACAACTCAAGTTAAGCTGGCTCAAGTTTTGGAAAGCTCTTCACTTTTTGGTCAGTTTATGACTAGAAGTCGTAAGCGTGACGTTATATTAGAGAAAGTCAAGCGCTCACCACAGGTTTTACAAGTTACGTTTTCTGATAATGAGAAGCGAGTTTATGAACGTGTAACTAATAGAATTCGTCAAAAGGCAAAGGGGAAGCAGGGAGTAACTGTATTTAGTCTTATTATGCGGCAACGTCAGATGGCAAGTTGTATGGTGGCAGCACTAAAAGCATGGCAAGATAAGGGTTTACTTGATGATTTGCTTGATGATGATTTAGATGGAGCAGACCCTTTTTGGGAGGATTTTGGATCGCTTACAGAAATTGACATGAATCCGAATAATTTGGGGATATCTCTGGATCGGGATCCTGCTTGGGAATTTACAAAGGATGAATTAAAAAAGCTAGAAGAAGATGACACAAAATATAAGGAGTTAATTAAGTTTCTTAAAAAACAGCTAAAGGAAACCCCACAAGAAAAATTCGTACTATTTGCCTATTTCAGAGGAACATTACAATACTTGCAAAGAAGATTATCGGCTGATGGGATAGGTAATTGCCTGATCATGGGTGGGGGGAATAGGTTGGGAAACAGAATGAGCAGACTGGAAAAGTGGCAGAAAATATCAGAATTTAAAGATAATCCTACACGCTCCATTTTACTTTCGTCAGAAGTTGGTAGTGAAGGTATCGATCTACAATTTTGCCGTGTTCTAATCAACTATGACTTACCTTGGAATCCTATGAGGGTTGAGCAAAGGATTGGAAGATTAGATCGCTTAAAGCAAAAGGCAAAAAATATTTCCATTATTAACTTTAGCTTATTGGATACCATTGAGGAACTTATTCTAGAAAGGCTATATAATCGGATCAAAATTTTTGAAGAGAGTATTGGCGATCTCGATGAAATCTTGGGTGAGAAAACAGAACAGTTATTACTCGATTTATTAAGTCCTGATTTAACTGTAGAAGATCGGATAAAGCTTGAACAAAATACACTTTTGGCGATTGAGAATCAAATCCAACTTCAACGAAATACAGAAAATGAAGCAATTAATATGGTTGCTTTCTCAGACTACATTCTCGATATGGTAAACAGAAGCCGTACTAATGGAAGATGGCTACATCCTGAAGAACTAGAGGCTTTTGTCCAAAACTATTTTGGGTTGCAGTATCCTGGCACTGTGATTACACAGAACATCCTCCAAGCTCATGTTTATGACATAAGTCTATCTGTGGAGGCAAAGCTAGACTTACGGCTATATTATGAAAACAATCGATCATCGGTTCAAACTAATCTATATCAAACTGCGAACCAAGCTATTACTTGTTTTTTTGATCCTAAAATCACTGGTGCGGTAGGAAATTTGTCATGGGAACTTCTCGATCCAACTCATCCTTTAATTCGCTGGATCGGATACAAATATGAAACAAAGGTGCAAACATTTCAACCTGTATCAGCTAATGAGCTTAGTCTTAATGATGTTCAACAGTTAGGATTGGGAAAGGGCATTTATATCTATGTAATTCATCTTTGGCAATTGCTAGGACTGCGTAAAGAAAATCGTCTTGCATACAAGATAATTCACCTAAAAGATGAGTATGAACTAGATGGTGAATTAGCAGAAGCACTAGTAACTAAAGTTATACAACATGGCAAACAAAGACCTAATGCAATCAACCTAATTGATGATCCTGCTCTCATTCTTAAGCTTTATGATCGCTGTGACGACCTATTACAAGATGCTTTTTTAGAAGCCACCGATGCATTTGATGCAGAAAATACCGACTGGTGTAACTTACAGGAAAACAATGCCAAACGTTTTCATGATCGCAAGATTGCTGAACTTGAATCTCGTATCGAACGATATACCGTTGAGAATAAAACTCGAATTATTCCAGCAGAAAGAGGAAAAATTGGAAAAATTAAACAAAATTTTGATGTTACTATTGCTAAAATTAACCAAAAGAGAAAGACAGAGCCTTTTAATCCTACTCTAGCAACAGGAATAATTTTTATCAATGACTAGCTCAAAGCTGAATATTACACTTGGTATTGATTTTGGTACAAGTCTTACAAAAATTTGTATTCGTGCAGATGACACAGAAAGATCAGAGGTTGTCAGTTTTGGTCTTCCAGATATAGATTATGCATTTTTGGTGTCAAAAATAGGAATTAGAGGTGATGGTACGTTGTTGGCAGGTTTAACTACGTCAGAGTGGGAAAACCAACAAAGTACTATTCAGACCGAGGTTAACTTCATAAAAATGAGGCTAGCTAATATTGACCTTCCTCAAGAAAGCATTTTATTTGAATTTGAAAGGCTTCCTCAATACACAGAAAATATAGACCTAAATGATCCTCAACATATTGAAAATTTCTGTATCTACTTCCTTGCCAAGGTAATTGCAAGGGCTAAGGAATGGTTTCGTGACCAGTACCCTGATCGCATAAAGAATAAGGAGTTAGACTGGAGTGTAAATATAGGTGTGCCAGTTCAGTACTACGATTCTCCTTCTCTTTTGTGTTTTCAGAATGTTTTACGTCATGCTTTGCTACTTAGTGATAATCTTCCAATTCCTGATTTGATGACATTTGATGAACTTGCGATAACAATCATCTCCCTGCATGATGGAATTAATTCCAACATGCCCTGCTTTGCTATTCCTGAAGTTGCGGCAGGAGCATTCTTTTATACTAATAATCGTGTTGCTCGACCAGGAGATTATCTATATGTAGATATTGGTAGTGGAACAGTTGAGTTTTGCTCTTTTTCTTTTAGACGAGAGAACGGCTCCCCTCAAGTTTCAGCGATTAAAGCTTTTACTCCTCCTATTGGTGTTGACTCTCTAATAGATGGGGTTTTAAGAGAATCAAATGCTTCATCATCAGATGAAGTGAGAAATATAGTTCTTAGTGATAACCTAATTGATAAAATTAGTGATTTGATCGGTCGCATAGGTATTTCTCCACAGACAGGTGAGTCTATAGCGACAATAGCAAAAAGAGAATACTTATCTATTATGAGTGGGGAAGATATAAATTTTGTTCCAAGTCTTCGCATCTCGCAAGAAGCCATTGCTAGAGTAAAGGCTAATCGTACTGCTAGAGAGCAAGTTCTATTGGAGATAATGCTCTGGCAAAGAGCTATTCACTTGTTGACCTCTATTGTCCCAGCCCAAACAATATTTCTGGGGGGCGGAGGACGTGAATCTGAAATTTATCGATACTCGATTGAAGCAACTTATTCAGCATTTCAATGGTACAGGGCAGGTGGTTCTCCTATAAACATCCAAGATATAATCATGCAGGAGTCTTCGGATTTTACAATGAATGGTATTCCCACAAATTATTCTCATCGTTTTGCTATTGCTTTTGGTTTATCAATTCCTGAATATGAAATGCCAGAATTTCAGCTTCCATCGAGTTCATCAAGTCAAACCAGTTCACTAAGAATCCAGCCATCGATTCAAAAAATTATTCAGGCAATTAATTCTCCTCGGCAATCAGCTACGCTTTCCCTTGAGAGAGATTGGAGGGAATCTCCTAACATTGGGATTGGTCGTATTAGTAATTAACTGACTCTAGTTGAGAATCTCTGTTTCTAGAGACCCAAGCGTCAGTTGTTGAGGACGACAAAATGGAAGTGATGCCATATTTTGTACAAGAGACCATCAAGAAATAATTGATCCTATGACTTAAGAAAGTTTACCGCTAATCTCAATGGGTAATCCTAAGAATTTTAGAATAACTAAAGGATCGATT
>JAWXBT010000251.1:0-2732 GCA_034440315.1 bacterium | reverse complement strand
TTTACTACTCAATACATTAACTCGACACTTTCAGAGATTCCCTTTAAAGTTAATCGCTCTATAAAAAATGACGAGTTTACGATTGGCGTACAGTCTACAGTTGCAATCATTGGACGAGTCATTTATGGAGATGTAAGCTATCCTAGTGATTGGTCTGTTGTTGCTATTGCGACCCCAGCCAAAGATGAAGTGCCACGGAACTTCCCCCTTTATCGCTATTTTTTAGCCGAAGGAGCAGACAGTTTATCAAGGATTGTCGCATGGCTAAATTTTCGAGCAGAGCAAGGGAAATTACCGATATATAATCCATTTGAAGAAAAAGTAGTCGATCAACCAAATATTAGTGTAGCTTCTGTCCCGAAAACTCGTTTTACTTCTGATATGGAGAGGGATTTGCGATCTAGTTCTACGCCTTTTCTTCTTCCACTAGATCGGCACACTAGAGATACATTTGTCATGGTGGATAGTATTGCTCGTGAGAAAGCTGTACTTACAGGGCAACCTGCGTCGTGGGCCTATAATGTTGAGGCGTTGGAAAAGCCAGAGAGATTTCAGATTATTTTGCCTGCTAGCGATCGCGCTTTTACGCTAATCCAACAAGCTCTTGCCAATAAGCCTCAAGATCAATCTGCTAGTGCGATCGATGAGAAAGCGCTAAAACAGGCGGTTAAGGGTTTAGCTGATAATCCAACGGTTAAGCCAGAGCAATGGCAGACATTTGTGGAAAATATTTTTGTTGTAGCTAGTGCTTTTGACGATTCTCGTAAGGCAAGTGACTACTGGCAAAAACTCTTTGATGGTCAGGGGGCATCTAATGCGCTCAAGCAAGGGATTTATACACAGCCGATGATCCGTTTGTTGACTTTAAGGGCGATCGCATTGCCAGATACTTTGCCTGAATTTTTGCAATGGTTACAAGTAGACTCATCGAAAAAAGGCAAAGGTGGTAGTTATGGTGAAATTTCTCTAGAGTTTCAATCGCAACTATCAGGTTTTTTACAAGAGCCTAGACTCAAAGAAATTTTTGTTGAAGGTACGAGAACTTTGGTGGCAAATGTACTGATGAAGGCAGTTGCTCCCGAAAGTGTCGTATGGCTCTTTTTGTCAAGGCAAAGTCTTTGGGGGAAATATCAATCTCAACTAAGAAATGACTTAAGACATGATGTAGAAGTTTTGGGTAAACAGGTTAGAGGTGCACCAAATCGGGATCGTTTTACTATTTCGGGTTTAGTCTGGGACAAGATCTGGCGAGAAATTCAACCATATTGGAAAGCTTCACCAAGAGCTTTTGATGAGAATTATTTACCATTAGCAAATTTGTTTTATCAATTAGGAGATGCACAACTTGCTGCTTACTTTTATCAATTGAGTTATGGATACGTTCCCAGCGATCTTTTTAAGAAAGCTTTTCCATCCAAACAAGGAAGGACAGATGTTAATGGTTTGATAATTATACAACAAGGTTATAACGAAAGAGGAGAGAAATTTATTGTGCCAATTCCATTTGTTGCAGCTATTGCTGTATTTATGCTTGCATTTGGTTTCGGAGGCGGAATTTTAATTGAGAAGGTAATATCATCACGCTCTTCTCAGTATTCAGAAAATGGAAAAACTGGAGAAGGTAAAAACACAAAACCACAACAGACTCAAAATAGTTTAGATCCACAACAGTATTCGCAACCAGAAACTCAAGATAATTCTACATCTAGCTCGAATAACAATATACCCTCTCTAGGAAAGCCAGATAGAGAAAAAATAGTCGCGGGCGTTCAAGGACTCCGATCAACTAAAAAGTCTTTAAATGCTATTATTTCCGAACTTCAGGGGAGTGATGGAATAGATGCAGATACTGCAATGAAATTGATTAAGGATTCTCTTCGTAATCAACAACTACAGTTTGGTTCTCTGGAAAGCAATAATAAAAAAATATCTAAGGAAGAATTGGCAAAAGATAAGGATGCATGGGTAGAAGCTATTTTACAATATCAACAGCAGATGAATCCTTCCCTAAAACCTGATGAAGTTGATGGAATTATTAGTGAGGGTCAGAAAACATATAGATATTTGATTTCAGATATCCGAAAGAGGAATAATCCGAATACCCCTACTTCTAACCCTTCAAATGTACCACCAGGTATTCGTAATTAATCATGCGAATTTATCTTTATATATTGGCTGGCATCGTATCTGCCCTTATAGGCTGGAATCTTGGACAGTTTGTTTTAAGCGATCTAGGTTTGCTTAGGCAAATGCCTGAACTAGTTTTGTTTCCATGTATCTCCGCATCCCTAGCGATAGGGATGGTATTGAACGAGATCTTTGTTAGTAGTCCTACTAGAACAAAGTTGAACCTTCGGACAGCCAAGTTTCCTGTCTTGATTGCAGCAGGTTTGGGATTATCAGTAGGATTGCTTACTGGTGGCATTGCACAGGTATTATTTTTACCCCAAATCCGCACTCCAGCCGTCGTCGTGAGGGTTATTGCTTGGTTGTTTATTGGTGGCGCGATCGGATTCTCGGAAGGGTTTACATGGCGTTGGCGTAGCATCGAGGCTGGGGACAAGAAGAGGTATTTACATCGATTAAGAATTAGCGTACTCGGCGGAATAGGAGCAAGTTTTGTTGCTGCGCTCCTATTTGAGTTGATTCGAGGCTTGCTAGGAAAGTTGCCAAGTGGATTTGCAGGAGTAGAAGATCCTTTGGGGTTTTCACTACTTGGCGCATTACTGGGT
>JAWXBT010000250.1:0-3198 GCA_034440315.1 bacterium | reverse complement strand
TCCTACCTTTATACATGATCTTTCTTACTTATATTTTTAAATGCCTGCGATCCGGTTTTGTAAAAGATCTATTTATCGGATCTTTTATATGGGGACTCTTAATTATTCTCGATCAACGCCTATTATTAACTGGGCCAATCTTATTAATACCGTTCCTTACAAATCAAAACTTTAGATCATTAAAAAATTTCTCTATAGTAATTTTTTTAAGTTTACTGCCATTATCTCTTTTTTGTACTTGGATAACCTTAAAAGGTGGAAGTAATGATCTATTCGAACAAACTATACTATTCCCTTTTATGTACAGAAACTCCGGCGGACCAAGCAATTTTACTTTTTTTAATAGACTCATTTCGTATGCAGGTTCTAGTCAACCTCTCCTATGTTTGCTTGCTCTTTTTGGACTAATCATCTGTTTCGTTAAAGAAAGAATTTCAGGCATTTGCGCTGTCATACTTACCACCTTTATCTCAGGACTTGCTTATATCTTTATCAGCGGCCGAGATTATCCTCATTACCTCATTATCTTTTCACCATTTATAATGCTTACTTTGGCTTATCTAATCTCAGAATTAGAAAATCTATCTTTATTTAAAAAATTCTCAAGTAGCTTTATTTTAAGTTTTTTTTGCTTTACGTACGTTATCTTCTCTTGTGTGCCTTTTTTGATCGATAAAGATAAGCCGTACAATCCTAATGTAAAAATAAAAGATGAAATTTCCCAAACTATAAAATCGCATTCAACTACCCATGATGAGATCTTAGTTTGGGGAGGATATGGAATTTCGATCTATCTTTTAGGAGAAAGATTCACCTCATTTAGGGATGTTTCTTTAAACACAATTTCAGGCTCAAATATTTATTCAAAACGGAAAGAAGATCAGGGTATTGTTTTCAGTATGGAGAATGAATTTAAGGAATACCTAAATAAAACTCCGCCAAAATTAATTATTGATTATTTACCCACAGCAAATTGTTACCAAGCTGGCTGCTTGGATTGCACTCCAGAAACAGACTATATGGATTTGGAAACGGTGCAACATTTCGAATATATAAAAAATATTATCTCATCTAAATATCAAAAAATTGCCGATCTTAACTCTCCGTATGATCGAGCTAAAATATATTTATTAATTAGATAAGTATTTCTAACTCCACCGACTTATAACTCGACGGCTTTCTAACTTTCTTCCTGGCATCTTTGCCAACTGCATAAAGATCAGAGCCAACCTTTACAACATCTACTGTCTGTACCTCTGTTGGCCATTTAATTCCCTTACCACAATCCCATTTACTTGGATCCAGGAGACCTTCTTTAAACCCAGATCCTAATTTTACAAATTTCTCTAAATTATTATCGCTTACAAGCTCAAAGGCTTCTTCAAGCGGCACTCCAAAACAAAGGGCATTCCAGTACATGGTATAAGCTACATCCGCTAAGCCATCAATTACTTCAATTTTGTCAGGATTCTCAGCATGAGTTTCGTACTTAATTGCTTCAGGATCTGTAATCCTCTGACCAGCAATAGTAGGAGTCACGCCAAGTCCCTTGATAATATATTCAAGAACTTCTGATAATAGAAGTTGAGCACCCAGCACTCTCTTGCCTGGATCCCCGTCATTTAAATCTGTTGCAACCTCTTGTCCAGCAAGCTGCATAAATATTTTCACTTTATCTGATTTCATTGGGACACCCTTAATTTCTTATTTTGGGTTATACCCAAGATACTCCTTAGAAGATAGTGTCTGAACTATCAGGATAAAGGATGAAAATTATTATTTATAAAAATCTGCTGCAAGTTAGCCTCACCCTTGTCGCTATATTTCTCATAAGCACTTACTACCCATCGAACTTTGGAACTATTGATTTTATGCAGTATTGGGCTGCTGCGAATCTATTTCTTGCTCAAGCCAACCCTTACGATAGTGTGGCTCTTTACAATCTAGAGAAATCGACATCTCCGTGGCATTTGATGAATGGATTTCCAATCATAATGTGGAATCCCCCTTTTATATTTCCATTTATTGTTCCTTTTGCATTATTTAGTTTTGAATTTGCGAGTAAGTTTTGGATCTTAGTTTCTCTTATTTTTTTCGCTTTGGGCATAAACAACATTTTAGAAACTCTGAAAAGAAAACCTTCTTCATTCACAACCTGTGTGTTGGCATTAACTTTCTATCCCATTTATGACTCTATCTATTGGGGACAAATATCTCCGCTTCTGCTACTATCTCTTTCTGCGGCGCTGATTACTTTTAGTCGAGGCAAGACATTTATCGCGGGGATTCTTCTTTGCGCTACACTTATTAAACCCCACCTTTTGTATCTATACTATTTCTCACTTATATTAAATTTTGGTAGTGCAAAAAACAGAACTTATATCTTTGGATTTATAACTGGTGGGATCACCTTAATTGGAATCTCATTATTTATAGAGCCTCATATAATCAATAATTACTTTGCACTACTTTCTCAACCTCCAACTTATTGGCACACCCCAACTCTGGGAAGTTGGCTGCAATATTTATCTGGTAACAATTCATTCTTTATAAGATCTAGTCCCTCTATCTTTGCGGTTGTATTTTTATTCTCTGTAAAATTTTTCTCGCCCAGCCTAGCTAAATTATTTTCAGATCCGAGAATTCTAATCCCTCTCTCACTTTTCACTTCGCCATATGGCTGGATCTATGATCAAGTCTTATTAATTCCCTCTTTGATTTTCCTTGCCCCTACTTCTAAGGATAGATTCTCAAGAAATGTCTTCTATGCGACGGTCTTCGTAAATTTATTATGCTTTATACCATTCTCAAATTCTGAAAGTGCAAATGTTTGGTATCCTTTTGCAATTTTTATTCTCTGTTCTATCAAATTACAAACTAAGAATATCTCGAATACTATCTACGACTAAATCTTAATTACATATATTTTCAGCATTTTTGTGCATATATCGTAAGTCCAAAAAGAACATTCCGAAAGAAAATCTTTTATTGGACTTACGATTCCCCGGCGGGATGATTAATAGTTATCTCAATTAAATGTTTTAAGTGAACCGAAGGTTTACATCAGAAAAGTATTCGGAAATTACTTATTGGGATAACTATAGTAACTTTCAAAAGTCTTTGCCGAAAAGAAAAGGCTTTAGAAAGTTACTATCCCCCGGAGGGATAATAAATAGTGTTTTTCATTTTCAAAAATTA
>JAWXBT010000249.1:0-8174 GCA_034440315.1 bacterium | reverse complement strand
GAGTAAAAATGACTTAAAGCAAAATTTTCTTATAAAAAGTCCGAAAGAAATTTCAACGGCATATAGATCTTTCTGGAGTTCAATTAAAGACTATAATTGAATTATTTAGCGATTCCTATCAGGTGGTGGTATGTCCCTTTAGATAAGCACGCAACGTAGAAATTCAAAATTAAAATCAACTTCAAGTGGAGTTTCTTTATGAGTGATACAATTTTCGAACAAGCCCGAAAACGTCTCGATGATACCCTTAAATATTACAAAGCTGATCCCGAGACGATTGCCAGACTAAGCAAACCAAAGGCAATTCATCAAGTTTCTGTCCCTGTAAGAATGGATAATGGAACTTTAAAAATTTTCGACGGATTTAGAGTTCAGTACAACGATGCCTTGGGACCAGCAAAGGGCGGTATTAGGTATCATCCAAATGTTAGTCTTGATGAAGTTAAAGCACTCTCTTTTTGGATGACTTTTAAATGTGCAGCAGCCGGACTTCCTTATGGCGGTGGGAAAGGCGGAATTATTGTTAATCCCAAAGAACTTTCATTGGCGGAACTTGAAAGGCTGAGTCGTTCATATATTGCTGCAATTGCTGATGTTATTGGGCCAGATCAGGATATTCCAGCTCCCGATGTTTACACAAACTCAATGATCATGGCTTGGATGGTTGATGAATATTCTAAGATTAAACGATCCTGGCAGCCAGCGATGATAACTGGGAAGCCGATTGCTTTGGGTGGATCTTTAGGAAGGGACGATGCAACTGCAAGGGGTGGTTTTTATTCATTGCAAAATCTGCGCACAAACCTTGGATTAAAGAGTGGGGAATTGACAGTAGCCATCCAGGGATTTGGAAATGCGGGGTATCATTTTGCACGTATTGCTAGTGAGGCTGGATATAAGATTGTTGCAGTTTCCGATTCGAGTGGAGGAATTCACAATCCAAGTGGACTCGATTCAGCAAAGACATTTCAATATAAAGAGCAAAGTGGCTCTCTGAAGGGCATGAAAGGTGCCGATGCGATTAGCAATGAGGATCTCTTAGCTTTGCAAGTTGATGTCTTGGTGCCAGCCGCCTTAGAAAATGTGATCACAAAAAAGAATGCCTCCAAGGTTAGAGCCAAGTGCATAGTTGAACTTGCTAATGGACCAATTGATAATGAAGGGGATGCAATTATCGATGAGAATTCAATTCCGGTTTTACCAGATATTTTGGCGAACGCTGGGGGCGTAACCGTTAGTTACTTTGAATGGGTACAAAATCGGATGGGATATTACTGGAGCGTTTCTGAAGTACAAGAAAAACTGAAAATTAGTATGGAAAAGTCCTCATCGACAGTATTTCAACTTTCAAAAGAGCATAAAACATCATTAAGAACAGCGGCTTACATATCAGCAGTTAAGCGCATTGATGAAGCAGTTCGGTGCCTTGGCACTGAAAAGCAATTCGTGAAGCAATTCGTGAAATAGACAAGGTAAAGAAGGTGCCAGCCACTTTTAAGGTAAAGAAGGTGCCAGCCACTTTTATATCTTTCTTAAGGTGTTTCTTAAGGTGCCAGCCACTTTTATATCTTTCCAGCCACTTTAATATCCCACTTTTATATAGACCCACTTTATAGAGAACTTTATCGAGAGGTATTGAACCTCCCAGGTGGCTGGCACCAAGAAGACTTTCTTTTTAAATCGATGTTCTATTTTATTCTACCTGTGCTAACCTGGTAGACAAGTTACCTAAGTTAAAGTAACTTAAACTAGCGATTTCAGATATCATTGTTTCTTTAAGTTTAGGGGGATTTTTCCTTCGAACTTTTATTTAAATGAGAGCTACGGATTGGAAGATTCTCAAACATCAAATACTTCAAGTCACATAGGCTTGCAGATTAGCTCCTTCTTCGATGTAAGTGTCGATAGTTTCGATGGTCCAATAGATCTTCTTCTACATCTTGTAAAAAGCCAGGAATTGTCAATCGAGCGAATTTCTCTAGCTCAAGTAACCGAGCAGTACCTTGGCTTTATTGAAAAGATGCAAAATCTAGACTTAGATATTGCTGCTGAATATCTAGTTGTAGCTGCCACCTTACTCTCAATTAAGGCAGCTGTGCTGCTGCATGATCCTTTAGAATTCGAAGCTGAATCTGAAGATAATATGCCAGACCCGCATCGAGAACTTCTAGAAAGACTTCGTGCTGCCCAGATTTTCAAAGAGGGAGCTTCGCAGCTCGGCAAAAGAGGTCTTTTGGGTGTTCATGTTTTCGATCGGGCCTCTTCTCTTGCAGAGTACGAAGATCCTGATGAAACGATTCGTGCCCATGATGCAACTCTTTTAGGTCAAGCATTTCAAAAATTATTAGAGCGCGTTGGGAAAGAAGGTTTCCTTCTTAAGATTTCAATTGATTCAGTTACTGTTGTAGAAAGAATGGTGGCAATTCTCGACACTCTCCGCAGCGCTGGTGCGCCAGTAAGTTTCTCTTCTGTCATCTCTGATATTTCAAATCGCATGTCCATTGTTAATGCCTTCGTGGCGATTTTGGAACTTTGTCGTCGACAGGCTATTCGCGTAGTTCAAAATGATGATTTTCAAGAGATTCATTTGGCCCTTGGCGGTACAAAATTAGATGAATCAGGACTATCGAGTGAATTTGATAAGAGTGATGTGCCAGTAGAAAATATAACAGTTAACGCATAAAGATAAGCAGTTTATGACCGAAGGGGTTATTCAAATTAACGAAGAAGGTACTGACATTAACCTTGAGAACTCACTAAAGAGCAGTGCAGAGAGTATCTCTGAGAGTCCAGCTGAGTCTCAACAAGATGCAATGAACTCTGATCAACCAGTACCACGCCCAGAGATAGATTCAGACGATCTTCCAAAATTATTTGAAGCTCTTTTATTTGTTGCCGGCTCTCCGCTCTCTCTTGAAAAGCTTTGTAACATCGCAAAAGTAGATCTCGAAGTTGCTAAACAAGCAATAACAGTTCTTAAAACTTCCCTTGAAGGCAGAGCTTCTCCAGTTGAACTGATTGAAGTTAACGGCGGTTTTCAATTTCGCACTAAAGAATTCTTTGCCCCTTTTATTCAAGAACTAAAACGAACACGTCCACGCAAATTAAGTCCTGCTGCCCTTGAAACTTTAGCTGTGATCGCTTACCGACAACCTGTTGTTAAGAGTGATATGGAAGCTATTCGTGGAGTTGATGTAACTCCAACACTAAAAACTCTACTTGATCGCAAAATGATCCGTATTGTTGGTTACCAAGCAACTGTTGGGCAACCAGCTCTTTATGGAACAACCGATCTTTTCTTAGAGATTTTTGGTTTAAGAGCTTTAACTGATCTACCAGCTTTAAAAGATCTTAAAGAGATCAATGAAGATCCAGGTGAAGGCGGATTTGATATTGATTCCGATGAGACTGATTCTGAAGGAAATGCCGAAAGTAGTAATGCCTCTGAAGAAATCCAACATGAGCTTAACGAGCCGATTGCTGCTAACGAGTAGTTTTTGCCTAATAAATTCTCTCTAATTTGACAAAGAACTGCATCTACAGCACCTTGTGACTACACTTTTGAGTTAAATAGTTATCCCAACTAAAGGCTTGAAGTTAACCGAAGGTTTTCAATAGAAAAGTATTCGGAAATTACTCATTGGGATAACTATATAAAGAGCGATATAAGACGTGACACAATCAGCCAGAAGCAAAAAAAAATTCAAAGACACACTAGTCCGTCTTCAAAAATACTTAGCTGAGTGTGGAGTTGCTTCTCGTAGAAAATCTGAAGAATTAATTCTTGATGGTAAAGTCGCTGTTAACGGCAAAATAGTTACTACTCTTGGAACTAAAGTTGACCCCAGTAAAGATATGGTTCGGGTCAGAAAAAAAATAATTAAGCCTGAAGAAAAGGGAATCATTCTTCTTAACAAACCTCGACATGTTGTTTCCACGATGGATGATCCAGAAGGCCGTCCAACAGTTGCCGATTTTCTTACAAGTAAACACCGCTCTTATTTTCCAGTTGGTCGTCTCGATTGGGATACAATGGGACTTATGATTCTTACTAATGATGGAGAGATGGCAGATCTTTTAATGCATCCTCGTAATGAATTTCAACGAATTTATGAAGCTAAAGTGGCTGGCATTATTTCTGATAAGACTTATGAAAAGTTAAAACAGGGTGTGTACATCGATGCTGATAAGATCACATGTAACGTGCGACAGCTGGAAGTTGGAAAAGATTATACCTGGCTAGAAATAATTGTGGCCGAAGGAAGAAATCACTTAGTCAGAAAATTGATGGAGAAAGTTCTTCATCCTGTACAGAAACTCAAACGCGTTGCTTATGGCCCTTTCAAAATTGGTAAACTCGAAGTTGGACATATAAGAAAGCTAACCTTAGGTGAGTACATTCGATACCGTTTTAAAGTTTTAAATCACAGGCCTCGAAAATTCGAATCCTATTAATGCAACTCCGATAAATCTAAATTGCTGCAAAATTGACATCCCAGCCCATCTCACCTATAAATACCGAGCGGGGTAGAGCAGTCTGGTAGCTCGTCGGGCTCATAACCCGGAGGCCGTTGGTTCAAATCCAACCCCCGCATCCAAAAGCCTTTTGTCTTCCCTAACATTCTAATTTAATTTAGCATTCTTGTTCTGAGTGTACTGAGCGGTATGCTCTTAACCTTTTTGCTCATAGGAAATCTATTATGTCCAATCTTCTTGCAGCTCTTGGAGTAACGGTACAAACCGCGGGAGCATTTAGTGACAAATGGCTACCTACCAAAGGAATAAAACTAATCTCAACCTCTCCAATTAATGATGAGAAAATTGGTGAGATTTCAGTTGCAACTGATATTGAATATGAGGAAGTCATTCGAGTTTCTCAAGAAACTTTTTTGAAATGGCGTTTAGTACCCGCACCTAAGCGTGGCGAAGTTGTTCGTCAGATCGGTGAAGCTTTACGTTCTAAAAAAGATCAACTTGGGGCACTCATTACTTGGGAAATGGGTAAGATTACTGCCGAAGGTCAAGGCGAAGTCCAAGAGGCGATTGATATTGCAGAGTTTGCTGTTGGTTTATCAAGACAATTGTATGGTTTGAGCATGCATTCCGAACGACCAGGTCACAGAATGTACGAACAGTGGCATCCGATGGGACCAGTGGGTGTAATTACTGCTTTTAATTTTCCAATGGCAGTTTGGGCCTGGAATGCCATGTTAGCTGCTATTTGTGGTGATACTGTAATCTGGAAACCTTCTGAACACACACCATTTTGCGCCATTGCTCTTCATCAAATTTGTGCTGAAGTTGCCAGTAAAAATGGCTTTCCGGGACTTTTTTCTCTTTTGATTGATTCAAAAGGTGAGATGGGAAAAAAATTAGCTGCGGATAAGAGAATTCCAATTATTTCTGCAACTGGCTCCTGTCGCATGGGCCGAGCTTTAGGCCAAGTTGTTGCTGACCGTTTCGGAAGATCTATTTTAGAGTTAGGTGGCAATAATGCGGTTCTTGTGATGAGAGACGCAGACTTAAATATTCTAATTCCGTCTCTTCTTTTTGGATCAGTTGGAACTGCCGGTCAACGCTGTACTACCACTCGACGAATCTTAGTAGAATCAGAGATCGAGAGTGAATTAACTAAAAAACTTATACATGCATATGCACAAGTTTCAATTGGAGATCCTCGGTTAATCGGAACTTTAATGGGACCTCTTATTAATAAGCAGGCTGTGGAAACTTATTGTGCAACCATTGAGCAGATTAAATCACACGGAGCAAAAATTCTTTGTGGAGGTAAGTTCAAATCTGGCATGGCATCCGCTAATTATGTCGAGCCAACCTTAGTATTAGCCGATAAATCCCTGCCACTTTTAAAAGAAGAAGTTTTTGCCCCAATTACTTATATAGTTCCAATCAAAGGTGGCATAGATGAGGTAATTCAAATTAACAATGATGTTCCACAGGGTCTAAGCTCGTCTATTTTTACGAGAGATGTTCAGAAAGCAGAGAGATTTCTTTCTGCTGCGGGAAGTGATTGTGGTATTGCTAATGTTAACATTGGGACCTCGGGAGCTGAAATAGGAGGAGCGTTTGGTGGTGAAAAAGAAACAGGTGGTGGTCGTGAGTCTGGTTCAGATTCTTGGAGACAGTATATGCGACGGCAGACCTGTACAATAAATTATAGTGATTCGTTACCATTGGCCCAGGGAATTAAATTTAATATTGGATAAGATGAAATGGAAAAAGTTTTAATTAAAAGTCATCTTGGGGTTTACCCAGTTTTAATTGAAGAAGGTCTGATTGATAATTTTTGGAATGCCCTAAAAGAGATTGGTTTTGATGATCAACAAAAAAACTTCATCATTGTCTGTGATCAAGATACTCGTTTTTTGGCCGATAAAATCGCCACTCAGCTTGAATTAGATCCACATAGAGTTGTTTCAGTCGTTCCAGGAGAAGCTACAAAAACTATCGATATAGCTCAGCAACTCTGGCAGAGATTTCTTCACTTTCAAGGTGGTAGATCCACTGTTGTTATTGCCATCGGTGGAGGAGTTGTAGGGGATTTGGCTGGTTTTGCAGCTGGAACATTTATGCGGGGTGTTCCTCTAATACATGTTCCGACAACCCTGACTGCCCAGGTTGATTCATCTATTGGTGGAAAGGTTGGAGTTAATATGCCTGTAGGTAAAAATCTTATTGGGCTTTTTTATCCCCCGGTTGGTGTGGTGATTGATCCATGTGCTTTATCTACGTTACCAGCAATTCAATTTAGAAGTGGTTTATCGGAGATAGTAAAGTTAGCACTTTTGTTTTCTCCTAAACTTTACCATAAAATTTTAGAACTAACTTCTCTGAAAGTTGGAAAGGAACTTAACAATATTATTTTAGAAGCTATCAATTTAAAGGGCCATATTGTTGGTGAAGACGAGTTTGAAAAAACTGATCGCCGACTTCTTTTAAATTTTGGGCACACTATTGGACATGCTATCGAATGCGGAGCCGACTTTCATGGAATTACACATGGCCAAGCAATTGCAATAGGGATGTTGGCTGAAATTAAACTTATCTCAACTCTTGATCGATGGAGAGGACCAGCCTTGGATTCATTACGATCCGATTTTGAAAAAATAGGAATTTTGGCCGCTATGCCTGCCCACTTTGATTCAAAGAGAGCATTATATTCTATTTCAAAGGACAAAAAGGGATCCTCTGGAACAATCAAGTTAGGCTTGCCGCGTTCAATAGGCGAAACTCAGGTCTTAGAGCTGCCGCAGGCTCAGGTGCTTGATTTATGTGAAAACCTAGGGCTTTTAACTTAAAAGAATTTAGGCTAAAATTTATATGAGTTTTTAATCTATCAAATTTTATGAATAGAAATTTCTTAATCACATTATTGCTTCTCTCAGTGTTCTGTTTTGGATGTGACAGAAGAGAGTTTGATTTTGCTGGAAAACCAGCTCCAAAGAATGCTCCTGAATATACTAATACTGCTGAGCAAAGCAGAAATCAATAAATAGAAGGCAGCTCAGCGCAGGTTCGCAAATCGGTTTGCATGATCACTTCAAGTCCAGCACCAAAAGAAAGTAAAGGAATTATTGATATCTTGCTACCAGAACTACCCTGGGTGGTTCAAGCCGTGCAGCGAGCACAACATAATAAAATTAATTTAGGATTTGCTGCGGTTCCAGTTATTACTCCCGAAGATCTAATTATCGATAAATGTTATTCCTTAAATAATTCTCCAGATAGATTCCAAGATTTAGATGACCTAAAAGAGATCTTTGAAAGTGTTAATGATCTCAATCTTGACTATTTGAGTGCAAATTTGAGTAAACTAAGCCTCGAAATCCCCGAACCTGTTCGAAGATTCGCTTCACCTAAGTTGCTATAAGTAATCAAATCTATTTACGAATTAACCGTCCCCTATTTTTTATTACTGGCAAAAGTCTCAATTATTGAATCATATGGGTGAAATAAGAACGGACTTATATGAAATACACATTCATGTAATGTAACTTCACTTCTTACATCAGTAGTATGTACATAACCAAACTCTCTTGAATCAGAAGATTTTGCTCTATTATCTCCAAGTACAAAATAAGCTTCGATTGGAACAGTTACCGGTCCAAAATTGGCTTCATCTTTTAAAATACATTTAGGTTGCTCTAGATGATTTC